>CALXAD010000014.1 GCA_944386195.1 uncultured Clostridia bacterium | reverse complement strand
TTAAACATTAAATTGCACTAAAAAAGCTGAGGCAGAAAACTTTGAAGGTTTTCCACCCCAACTATTGACATAGAGCCTTTTAAATTTGATTGGTTCACATTTATCCTTCCTTAAACAAAATATAATAATGTTATCTGTTTATACCAAAATAAAGAGTAGATTACTCTACTCTTATTTATATTTTTTAATTAAATATTTCTATAATCCTTAATTTTCTTATAAGCATATACTGCTGAAATTCCAAATACTACAACTAAAGCTGCTATTGGAAGAGTATCTCCTATACCTGTTCTAGGCAAACTTGAATTATTATATACACTTGAATTTGCTGAATTATTTGATCTGTTTGAATTATTAGTAGTATTATTTCTTGCTGTGCTATTAGATGTATTAGTGTTTGTTGCTGCATTATTAGCTGAACTATTTCCTGTTGAATTATTTCCAGTTAAAGTATTTGATAAATCTGCAAAGCCTGTATTTGTATTTGAATTGCTTGCATTTGAATTTGAACCTGTTGCACCAGAATTTACATTTGTATCTGCTGCATTAACAGATGTTGTAAATAAAATTAACATTAAACTTAAAACTAAAATTGAAAATACTTTTAATAAATTTTTTCTCATATTGACTTCTCCTCTACTTTTAATTTTTTATTATTATTTATACAATCACTAATTATTATACCATTTTTTATTGTATAATTCAAGTAATTTTTATATAAAATAATAATTTTCGGTTTTCTCTTCCGTTCTTCGATTTATATTTTACACTTAAATATATGTCGTGTCAATAGTTTTTTTGTCGTTTTTATTTTACATTTTCATTACAAAACTATTACATAAATTAAACATTAAACTTAAATAAAACAATATCTCCGGTCTTGCATAATATAGTCTTTTCCCTCTTGTCTAACAAGTCCTTTTTCTCTTGCTACTGCCATACTTCCACAATTCATTAAATCATCATAAGATACTACTTCTGCTTTAATAAAACCTCTTTCTATATCAGAATGTATCTTTCCTGCAGCTTGTGGAGCTTTAGTTCCTTTCTTTATTGTCCATGCTCTTACTTCTGGTTCTCCAGCCGTTAAAAATGACATTAAACCTAATAAATCATAAGATTTTTTGATAACTTTATCCAATCCAGATTCTTCTAATCCCAAAGCTTCAAGCATCTCTTTTTTATCATTATCGTCTAAAGAAGATAATTCCTCTTCAATTTTTACACATAAAGGAATAACTTCTGCATTTTCCTTTGAAGCATATTCTTTTACTTTTTGTACTAATGGGTCAGTTTCAGCATTTTCTAATTGAGATTCAGAAACATTTGCAATATATAATATAGGTTTAGATGTAAGCAAAAACATTTCTTTAACCATTTTCTCTTCATCTTCATTAAAATCTAAAGCTCTTACAGAAATACCATTTTCTAAGTTTTCTTTTATTTTTTCTAATAAATCTACTTCCTCTTGATATTTTTTACTAGCTTTTAAATTTTTCTTTGCTTTATCTAATCTTTTATTTATTGTTTCCAAATCTGCAAAAATTAATTCTAAATTAATTGTTTCAATATCACGAACAGGGTCTATACTTCCATCTACATGAACAATATTACTATCCTCAAAACATCTTACGACTTCACAAATAGCATCTGTTTCACGAATATGTGATAAAAATTTATTTCCAAGTCCTTCACCTTTACTTGCACCTTTAACTAAACCAGCAATATCAACAAATTCAATTACAGCATGTGTGATTTTTTCAGGATTATACATTTTAGCTAAATTGTCTAACCTTTCATCAGGTACAGGAACAACACCAACATTAGGTTCTATTGTACAAAAAGGATAGTTTGCACACTCTGCTCCTGCTTTTGTTATACTGTTAAATAATGTACTTTTTCCTACATTTGGAAGTCCTACTATTCCTAATTTCATATTTCACAACTCCTATTTTCTTTTCTATTTTTTATTTTTATCTTTTATTTTTAATTTCTTCTAAAATCTTGTTTTTAAAATCTTCTATTTCCATAGTTCCAATATCTCCATCTTCTCTAGAACGTATAGAAACTATATTTTGCTCAACTTCTTTTGGACCAATTATTAACATATATGGTATTTTTTGTAATTGAGCTTCACGAATCTTATATCCTGTTTTTTCATTTCTATCGTCTACTTCTACTCTTATTTTCTCCTTTTGCAATTCTTCTTTTAATTTAATACTATAATCTCTTTGATTATCAGTAATAGGAAGAATTTTTATTTGAGTTGGAGCAAGCCATAAAGGTAGATTTCCTTTTGTTTCTTCTAATAAGAATGCAATAAATCTATCTGATGAACCAAGTATTGCTCTATGAATAACAACTGGTCTATGTGCTTTTCCATCTTCTCCTATATATTCTAACTCAAATCTTTCTGGTAAAGCGAAATCTAATTGACATGTTGGTATAGTTACATCATGATTTAAAGCTGTTCTAATTTGTATATCAATCTTTGGTCCATAAAATGCTGCCTCTCCTTCTGCTTCATAAAAATCAATATTTAATTCTTTTAGAATATCTCTTAATTGACTTTCTGCTGTTTCCCACATTTCGTCATTATCAATATATTTTTCTTTATTTGCTTTATCTCTTAAAGATAATCTATATTTAAAACTAGATTCTGAAAAGCCAAAATCTTTTTGATATACTTCTTTAATAAGATTTAATATATTTCCAACTTCTTGTTTTATTTGGTCAGGTCTAACAAAGATATGTGCATCGTTTTGACACATCTCTCTAACTCTTTCTAGCCCCATAACACTTCCACTTGCTTCATATCTAAAATCATGAGCTAGCTCACCAATTCTAATTGGTAAATCTCTATAAGAATGCATCTTATTTTTATAAACAAGCATATGATGTGGACAATTCATAGGTCTTAAAACCATTTCTTCATTATCAAGTTTCATTGCTGGGAACATATCTTCTTTATAATGGTCCCAATGTCCGCTAGTTTTATAAAGTTCAACATTTGCAAGTGAAGGTGTATATACATGTTTATATCCGAAGTTCTATTTCTTTATCTTGTATATATCTTTCTAATATTCTTCTTAAAGTAGCACCATTTGGTAAATACATAGGAAGACCTGCTCCTACTAATTTATGTGTCATAAATATTTCTAAATCTTTTCCTAATTTTCTATGGTCTCTTTGTTTTGCTTCTTCCAAGAAGTTTAAATATTCTTCAAGCATACTTGCTTTAGGGAATGATATTGCATATATTCTTTGTAACATTTTATTTTTTTCATCGCCTCTCCAATATGCTCCTGAAGAAGATAAAATCTTAATTGATTTTATTTTTCCTGTACTTAATAAATGAGGACCTGCACAAAGGTCTGTAAATTCACCTTGTTTATAAAAGCTAATTTCTTCTCCTTCTTTTAAGTCATTTATTAATTCTTGTTTATAAGGCTCATCTTTCATTAATTCTAATGCTTCTTTTTTAGGTAAAGAAAATCTTTCAATTTTTAAATCTTCTTTTATTATTTTTTTCATTTCTTCTTCAATCTTTGCCTTATCCTCATCTGTAAATGGTCTTTCTACATCAAAATCATAGTAAAATCCATTTTCAATTGCTGGACCAATAGCAAGTTTTACATCTGGGAATAATCTTTTTACAGCTTGTGCCATAATATGAGATGTTGTATGCCAATATGCCTTTTTACCTTCTAGATCATCTTCTTTGAAAGTATGGATTACTAAAGAACAATCAGAATTTAAGATATATCTTAAATCTTCTACCTTCCCATCAACTTCTCCGCAAGTTGCATTTCTTGCTAAACCTTCACTAATTTTTTTTGCAATGTCTAAAATAGAACTTCCTTTCTCAGCTTCTATAATAGAACCATCCTTTAAAGTAACTTTAATCATAAAAAAACCTCCTTTTGTCCAATTGGTGACGTTTCTTTTTGGACATTTTGTCCATTTGGGGACATATCCTCTTTTTGCCCATCAAAAAACTCCCATGGACTTATTATCCATAGGAGTGCTATTCTAAACACGGTTCCATCCTATTTTTTACTTAATTTATAAGATTATAACGTATCTTAAACGTCTAGCTTATTCACTAGAAACTTACAAAGAGTTAGTTTTCAAATATTTTTCTTTAAATCGGCTCTCAGCTTATAACCAATTCTCTCTTTAAAGTAATTATTATTTTACTCGTCTCTTACTAGTTTTTACTTATGTTAATAGTTTACGCTTTTTTTATAAAAAAGTCAAGAGAAATTATTTACTTTTTTTATTTGTTATTGTATAATTCTTTTTGATGCTCCTATAGCTCAGTAGGTAGAGTGCTACCTTGGTAAGGTAGAGGTCACGGGTTCAATTCCCGTTGGGAGCCCCATTTAATTTTATTCTTCAACACCTGTGGCTATAACTGTTACACTTACTTCGTCTTTTAAATTTTTATCAATTACAGTTCCAAATATAATATTAGCATCTGGATTTACTCTATCATTAATTAATGTTACTGCACTATCTATTTCAGTTAATCCTAAATTTTCCCCACCAGTTACATTAAATATTACTCCTTTTGCATTATCTATTTTATATTCTGTTAATGGATTATTTATTGCTTGACTTACAGCCTCTTCAACTCTAGCTGTTCCACTAGCTTTACCTATTCCCATATATGCTTTACCTTTATAATTAAAAATAGTTCTTATATCTGCAAAATCTATATTTATTTCTCCTACTGTTGTAATTAAATCTGTTATGCTTTGAACACCTTGTTTTACAACATCATCTGCTAATTTGAAAGCTTCTCTTAATGGTGTTTTATTATCTGCAACCTTTAATAAATTATCATTTAATATTACTATCAAGGCATTTACATTTTTTACTAGTTTTTGAATTCCAAGTTCAGCTCTTAATTCCCTTCTTTTCCCTTCAAACATAAATGGTTTAGTTACAATTCCTACAGTCAAAATATTCATTTCTTTTGCAATTTCTGCTATTACAGGTGCTGCACCTGTTCCTGTTCCACCACCCATTCCAGCAATTATAAATAACATATCTGTATCTTGAAGTATATTTTTAATTTCTTCTTTACTTTCACGAGCTGCTCTTTCTCCAACAGATTCATCAGAACCTGCTCCTAAACCTTTTGTAGTTTCCTTTCCTATTTGTATTATATTTCTACTTCTAGTTGTTTTTAATGCTCCAAGTTCTGTATTTAATAAATATGTTTGTATATTTTGTACATTTTCATCAATTATATGTAAAACAGCATTGTTTCCGCCTCCGCCTACTCCTATAACTTTGATTTTAACTATGTTTTGAATATTTGACATTTTATTTCTTACCTCCTTTTCACAATAAGAACCACTCTTTTATTTAGAATGGTTCTTCTCATTGATATTCTTTAGTGCTTTCTTTCTTATTCTTTGAATAGCATTGTCTACTGATTTAACTGGAGAATCTAAGTTTTTTGCAATCTTCACGTAGCTTTCTCCTTTTAAAAATCTATCTAAAACTTGTTTTTCAAATTTGCTTAAATTTTTATTTACAGCATCTTCTACTTCAGTTAAATATTCTTGTTTCATTATTGTTTCCAAAGGATCTTCTACTGTTTTGTTATTAAATGTTTCTATTAATTCAACACTATCTTCTTCATTATCATATGCTGCCGTATTTAATGATAAATATGAATTAAGTGGCATATGCTTTTGTCTATTAGAACTTTTTATTGCTGTTATCAATTGTCTTTCTATACAAATATTTGCAAAAGATTTAAATGAATTCTGCTTTTTAGGGTCAAAACTTTTTATTGCTTTGAATAGCCCTATCATACCTTCTTGAACAGTGTCATCCTTTTCAGCACCTACTATAAAATATTTACTAACTTTCATATTAACAAGTTCTTTATATTTATTTAAGATGTAAACTAAAGCTTCTTCGTCACCTTGTTTGATTTTTTCTATAATTTGTTCATCTGATAAATTGTGATATTTATCAGTTGTAAAGAATACATCCTTTTCTTGCATCCGTCAAAATACCTCCAAAAGTCCTTTTTTTGTATTATATATTTGAAAAATTTCATTGTCAAGCTGTTTTATTGATTTTCCATTAATTCTGTTTTAAACATTTGCCAAACATCATCTGTTTCCATATCTTTTTCCCATGAAGCAACTCCTGCTAAATTATTTTCTTTTATTAAAGATATTTTTGCTTTTAATGAATCAACATCTTCTATCCATATTTGGTTTATATTATCACCATCAGTAAATTCAGCATAATTTTGTTTTAATTCATCATCCCACTTTATTTGTGTCCCTTCAGGTATCACAGAACTAATATTTTTCATACTAACTGTTGTTTTATCTATAAGCTCTCCAGCTGAATTGGTTGTCCATAATCTGGTATAAAATGGTACTGCTAAAATTAATTTTTCGGGCTCAATTTCTTCAGTTTGTAAAAATTTTCTTAGGTTTAATTGTATCCAATTATATCCTGCATTAGTTCCTGGTTTTGTACTTGACACTCCGTTTTGGTCATATGCCATAAATATAATATAATCTGCTACATCTCCTAAGACATGTCTATCAAAACATAGAGACCATGTATCACTTCCATCTGGAGCTGTTACATCTACAGAAGTTACCATTCCTATTTCTTTTAGTCTTGGTGTTAATTCTATAATAAATCTTGAATACATATCTTTATCTTCTGATTTCATATTTTCAAAATCTATATTAATTCCATCTAAGCCATATTCAACACACGCATTTACAATGTTTTCTATTAATTCTTTTCTTAAAGTATAGCTATTCATTATTCTTGAAACAATATCTAAACTTTCATTTGCTGCAACTGCATTTGATACCATAGGCCATACTTTATATCCATTATTATGTGCCCATTGTATATAGTTTTCTCCATTACTTCCTATATTTTCCTCAAAATTTCCATTTTCATCTATATAGAAAAATGCAGGTGATACAACATTTACTCCATCTATTGTTGTTCCGCTTCTATCAGGTGCTGATGCATATTCTGAATAATAATCCCATGTAAGATTAACTTTTCCATTTATTTGTTTTTCATCTTCCATATTTTCTCTTATAGTAAATTCATTTTCCAATCTTTTTGATTTTATATAACCTAATTTACCATCTGATGTCCTGATTCTAGAATATCCATTTTCTGAAGAAACAACAATAACTGCTTCTCCTTTTTCAACTCTATCTACAGTCCTTGAAATAAAATTAGTTGAAGATTTTACAGAAGTATTTTTATTTACAATTGCTCTTTTTTGCTCTCTATCTAATGAATCCATAGTGATAACTTTCTTTTCTGGGATATTTGCAATTTCTATATCATATACATCTGCCATCTCTGATACAGGTAAATATGTCACACCATCCTTTTCAATTGCATGTGCATAAATTTGTTTATCAGAACCATTAATATTAATAACATTTTCATCATAACCAATTTCTGCTATTTTTTTATCATAAGTAGTAATTATTTTATTTGTTTCTTTATCTTCATAGATATATTTATCAAAGAAATTTGCTATATCCGGCTCTGATAAATAAATAACATCTTCTTGTATTAAAATATCATTTTTCAAATTAGATGTTACATTTCTATTATTAATTATTAGATTAGTAGTTTTGTTGTTATCAAGTATTATAAAATTATTTAAAATCATTGCAACAATAAATATTACAAGTAATGCAACTACTGTTATAAATGTTCTTATAATTATTTTCTTTTTTCTTTCAATTTCATCTCTTGTCATTTTTCTTGCTCTCTTTGGTTTTTCTTGAATAATTCTTTTTCCTTTTTTCATGTTTTTCTCCTTATTACTATTTTCAAATTTTACTATAACACATATTAGATTTTTTCTAAACATTTTTAATAAAATTTTAATTATTTTTTTAATGTTCTTAAAAATTCTTTTTGTTCTTTTGTTATTCTATAAGATTCAATTGCCTTTTGAATTGATTTATTATATGTAAATTTATCTATTTTTGCACTTTCCAAGTATTTTGTAGTCTCATCATAAAACTTTATTAAACAATATGATATTGCCCACGCTACTGCCATTTGAACATAGTATTTATTAGATTTTATACTATCAAATATCTTAAAGTTCTTATATAAGTAATCTTCATCTATGAAATAATTAAGTATAATAACTACTCCAAACCTAATATAAAATTCTTTATCAGATTTTAAGTATTTTTGTATAAAATTCCACATTTCTTCTTTATGTTTTTTCGTTATCTTAAGACTTGTGCAAAATGTATCACAAACAGCCCAATTGTTTATTTTTGGTATAAAATCCTCTATATACTTTATTATTTCATTAAAATCCAACTTCACTTGTCCTATTAACATTCCTTGAAGCATTATCTCTTCATAATAATTATTAGGAATGTTTTCTATTAATTGCTTAAAATCATACCTTTTTAATAGTTCTTTTGCATAATTTCTAAGAATAGGGATTCTTATTCCTATAATATTTTCTATTCCTGGACATAATCCTTTTTGGAATTCTTTATATTTTTTATCTTGCATATTTAATAATTCTTTTTCAATTTCTAATTTCATTATTTAATTCCCATTTCTCTATTTATTGAATAAAGTAATTTATCTAGTTTATGATTATAACGATATATCTTTTTTATTATACTTTTTCTATCTAATTCATTTACAATATCTTCTCTAATTTCTTGCATAATACTTATTGTTTGTTCTAAATTTATATCTTGATTTGATAAAAATTTTCTGATTAAACTTTTCTTTTTTTCATTTTCATATAAATATTCTATTTGCTCATTTAAGTTATTTATATCAGTCATTATATTTTCCGCTTCTTGATAAAAGTTTTTTCTATAACGGTTTCTTGATAAATCTCTAATAGATTTTCTAAACCTTATGATTTTTCCTCTCATTTCTAATAATTCTTTATTATAGTTTTCTACTCTTTTTAAATCTTCATGTTTTGCACCATTTATTGCTTCTATTACCACTCCTGTTGTGCATGCTATAATAAAGCAAAGTGAAATGTTTGTTACAATTTCTACGTTTCTATAATAACTAATTCCTGCAATAATTACTAATAATAGTATAATTAACATTACTATCATTATTGTTCTCTTATAATTTAATTTTTCCATTTCTACATCCTTTTCCTTTCTTACTGCACTATAATAACATAAACTTTTCCTTTCTTCAACAAATTACAAAAAAATAGTTAATAATTTATAACTATTAACTATTTTAAACTTTTATTTTTTGAAAATTATTTAAAGACATAATACCTTATAATTTTAATAATCTATTTATTATTTTATTTTTAGGAGTAAATACCATTGTTTTTATAAAATATTTTTGTAATGGATTAAAAAATGTATCTAATAAAAAAATATATCTTATTTTAAATTTAATTCCTTTCTTTTCTAAATAATCACATGTAAATAATTTACAACTAATGCACTTTGCTCCACACTAATGGTCTTCTTTTAAATATTCACATGGTATAAGATTGTTTGAAAAATGAATTTTTCTTTGTTATTCTTATTTTACAACCATTCCAATATTTCTTTTGAGATGTTTAAATCCCCTCTTCCAATTCCTATTTCTATATCTGGTTTTGAATCTCCGTGATAATCACTACCACCACTTATATATAATTTATTGTTTTTAGCGTAATTTGCTAACAAATTTCTATTTTCTATACTGGCAGATGGGTGGAAACATTCTATTCCGTCTAATTTCTCTTCTTTTCGTAAATCTTCTATAAAACCAATTGTATTTTCAAATTTATATTCAAAAGGATGTGCTAAAAAGGCTTTTCCTCCTGCTTTATGAATAATATCTATCACTTCTTTATATTTAGGTCTAAATTCTATACGATTTACAAAATAAATACTTTTAGGATTTGCTAAACCTTTTCTAAAGAATATTCCCAAAGATTTTGTAAATTCACCTAATATTTTGTAGTTTTCTTTGTGTTTCATTAATTCATTGTAAATTGAAATTTCTACATATCCAGTTATTTTCGGCTTTATTATTTTACTTTCATCATATATAAGTCCTTGCTTATTACATATGTCTATCAACCTTTTATAACATATTTCTTGTTGCTTTTCTAATTTTTCTTCTGAATAATACTTTTGGCACCATTTATTTATTATATCTGGATTTATATTATATCCTAATATCTCAATATTCTTATCTTGAAATACTGCATTTAATTCTACTCCCTTTATAACTTTGCCTTTAAAAATATTATTGTTTTTTAATGAATTATCTTCATATTGCTTAGCTGTATTATGGTCTGTTATTGATATGTATTCTAACTTTTTTTCTTCACATTTTTTTAAAATTTTTTCTACTGTTTTACTTCCATCTGAATAAATACTATGCATATGTAAATCAATCATTTTATTACTCCCCTTCTAGTAATACTATAACATAAAATCTATTAGTTTATCAATTAGCTTTTATAAAAATAACTCCCATATTATAGAAATACAGGAGTTCTATTTTTAATTACATTTATCATTCATATAGTATTTCTTTTCAGCAAGTTTATCTTGTACTTTACGAAGTGCTTCACCAAATCTTTGGAAGTGTACTACTTCTCTTTCTCTTAAATATCTCAATGGGTCTAATACATCTGGATTGTCTTTACAAAGGTCAATTAACTTTTCATAAGTTGCTCTTGCTTTTTGTTCTGCTGCTAAATCTTCTTGTAAATTTGCTATTGGGTCACCTTTACATGCAAGTACTGCTGCATTAAATGGAAAACCAGCTGCTGCTTGTGGATATACATCTACACCATGGTCTGTATAATAAGCATCCAAGCCAGCCTCTTGTATTTGTTCTATTGTAGCATTCTTAGTTAATTGGTGTACTATTGTTCCTACCATTTCTAAGTGTGCAAGTTCGTACGAACCAAAACCTTATCAAAAAAAATTTTTGGAACTATTTTTAGAAAATCTAAAGGCTAGTTCCTTGCCTAATGTATTATAGGATACTCGTTTATAGATTTTACCATATCTAAAGGCTCGTATCTAACCTAAGTTTATTTTTATTCTATATATTTATATACTCGCATATAGATTGCGGTTAACATCTTCTCACCTGTGCATTTATATTCCACAAACAGGGTTGTGGTTGGTAAATTTATATAAAAAATAAACTTCTAATTAATTATTACTCTTTTATCTCAAAAGTGATTTTTCCTCTTGTTTTTCAAACTTGTCCTTTTTTATATTATATGATATTTATCCTATGTTTGGATAAATATCTAATTCAAAATCTGTTGGATCTGAATCTTTTTTTATAGCTTTTTTTGTTTTTAGGTATTCTATTCGTTTAACCACAGTTTTGAGTAAAAGGTTTTTCTCCTCTGCTGTTTGTAAGTTAGAATATAAATCAAGTACATTTTCTATTTTAGGTATAATTGTTTTTTTGCCTTCTTCCTTTTTTATTTCCAATTCAATTTGTTTTTCAAATTCCTCTATATTGCTTTTAATATTTGTTATTGTAGCTGTTATAAGACTACATCTTTCTGAAAACATCTCCCTACTATAAGTTCCTTCTTCAAAAAAATCATACACATTTGCTAACTTCTTATTTTGTATTTCTAATTCTTTATTCAAATTTTTAATATTGTCCTCTAATATTGTCTTTTTTTTACTTTTAATTTCATCTACATATTCTCCATAATCAATATGATAATTCTTCAACCATTCTTTAAGAGATGAAATTATTTTTTCTTCAACAATACAAAGTTTTGCACTTATATTATCACAATGTTTATTTGGACACATTAAAGTATCTGGAACTCCTTTTGCTTTATATGGTCTCCTTTGCATCTTTTTTCCACATTTACTACAATATACAATTCCTACTAAAGGATTTTGAACTGTATTATTATGTACTACAGCTGGCGTATTTTTACTTCGTTTTTCTTGAACCACTTGCCAAGTTTGTAAATCTATAATAGGTTCATGCAATCCATCACACAAAATATATTCTGTATTTCTTGGTCTAGTATTTGTTATTTTCCCATTTTTATATTCTTTAACAACTTTTCTAGAATTCCATCGTAGTTTTCCAATATAAACAGGATTACTTAATATGTCTTTAATAGCTGAAATCGTCCACTCATTAGCTTTGCGTGGTTTATACCCTCCCGAATTTAATTGTTCAGCTACTTCATTTATTGAAATATCGTTGTAAGCATACATATTAAATATTTTTTCAACAATTTGTGCTTCCTCCTCATTCTTTTTTAGTGTAAATCCCTTATCTTTATCAATTTTCATTCTGTCATAGCCATAAGGAGCAACACTACCTACATATTTACCTTCTTTAACAGATGCGACCCTACCTCTTTGTAATCTTCTATTAATTACTTTGTATTCTCTTCTTGACATAAATAATCCAAATTCAAAATATTCCTCATCAAATTCGTCATTTGGATCATATATTTTTATTGGAGTAATGATTTTAGTGTCAGAGAACTTAAAACTTTTTGCAACTCTACCTTGGTCCATTGTATCTCCACGAGCTAGTCTTTCAACCTCTACAACTAAAACACCTTTCCACCTTCCAGATTCGACATCTCTTAATAGTTCTTGGACAACTGGTCTTGATTCAATACTTTCACCACTTACAATCTCACGATAAATTTTACCAATAGAAAAGCCATACCTTCTAGCTAACTCTATCAACATCTTTTCGTGTCTTGCTAGAGTTTCGCCTTCTCCTTTTGCTTCGGCTTCTAAATCTGCTCTTGATTTTCTTAAATACAAAGCATATTCTCCATTAATCATGTCTATAATTACATCGTTAGAATACCCTATATGTATATTATTCAAGAGACCTCCTTTCTCCGAATATTGCCTTTCTATCAACATATTTTTATTTTAACACGTTGTAGCAATATTTTCAATTATTCGTTATTATTTTTCAAGAAATTTATCATTAAACTTATTATTATTTCTCTAGCTTTATTTTTATCATCTGTATTTATATAATCATCGTGAATCCTTATGTTTGTGTTTTCATTTTTGTATTCTTTTACAACACTCATATAAATACCTTCTTTACTTTTTTTATTAAATACTATGCAGATATTCTTATTAAAATTCTTCAGTTAGTTCATCATTTTCATATAGTTCTTTCCTATCAGCCTTATAATTTTCATAAATTTTAAATTCTTTACTTTCAAATCTTGTATATTCTGGATAACGAATTTTTATTGCTTCCCAAAAATATGGAGCATAAGAACAACAGAAAATTTCACTTGGTGCATAAGAACTAGAAATATGTCCTTTTTCCAAATCTTCTTCGCTATCATACATAATACTATGATTCCAAAGATTAAGAGCCATTCTTGTTACTTTTGAAGATGTGCTTGTTTGCCATGCAGTATCAACGGAATCTAAATTTATAATTCTTTCTTTTTCATTAAATATTTCTCCAAAATGCTCTCTTGTTGTTTCACAAATTCCGTAATGTATATACTAATGCTTTATAGTAAATATCACCTGTATTTAGATTTCCATATTCCTTTAATTTTTTCTCATAAAAGTCCTTATGTTCTTTATCTATAAAATTCAACTAAACCACCTCGTTTTTATGTCGGTAATCTTTTAATTTGGAATTATCTTGTAAAAACTTCATCTGTTCTTGATTTTCTAATTCTTTTTCCTCATCTGTTTTGTTCATATTTCCACCTACTATTACCAAATACATACAGCATGCTATTATTATTGAGAATATTACTATTATTTTTAATACAACTGCCACAATTATCACTCCTGAATATCGTTATTTTTATTTTTTTCTTTTAATTTTTTATCTTTTTTATTTTCTTCTTCTAATAAAGTATTTGCATAATTTACTGCATATTCTTTACTATGTAACTTTTCTAATGGTTCTAAAAACATTTTAAAAGTTGTTAAATTTATATTATCTTTATTTGCTGAATTTAATAAATTGTGTAGTCCAATTAATGCAAATGATTCTACTTGTTTAAAATTATATAAATTTCCCACTTTACACCTCCACTTTTATAAATTTTGGAACATCATAACTTCTTCCTAATTCTTTTTTAAATTCATAACCTTTTCTTTTTTCATTATAGGTAAATGCACTTTTGTTCCAATTTCGGTACGCCATATTAGATATTCTTTTCTTTTTTGAAAGTTCTGCTGTTGCTTGATTGTGCATATTCCTTAAATCAATGTTATCTTTGTCTTTTTTTCTTTTTATTGCTTCTCTTTTATGTTTCATATACTTTTTGGTCTTTTCATTATGAGTTTCTTTATTTTTAGTTTTTCTATTATTTTTTTCTTTTACATATCTTTTGTCTTTCTGTAATACCTGTGTAACTGCGCTTTTAGAAATATTAAGTTCTTTTGCTATATCTACAGGTTTTAATTTATCTATGAAATATTTATGTATTATTGTATCTTTATTATTTTTCATTAGTATCTTTCCTCCATTTACTTAACTTTTTGCTAACACTTTTTTAAGTCGATGAAACTAATGAGCTGTTTTTTCTCATTTTTTCTTTGTGTTTTTGAGCTTTTAAAATTCGCTTTTTAAAGTTGTTAATTCTTTTTCTTTGTATCATTTGTATTTTTTTCTTTCTTAAATTCTTGATTAATTTTTGATACATCTTTTCAACTCCTTTCATTAATTAAGGTCTTAAGTTTTTATCTAAAATCGGACAAATCATAAAAAATTTTTTAAATTTTTTTGTCTTTCTCTATTTTTTGTTAGTGTTTTATATATTTCTAATTTAATTTCTTGTTTTAAATCCTCATCAATTTTTCCATTTATTTTGCTATATTTATTTAATAAATTGTCGTATGTATATATAATTTCCATTACTTCATCATCTGTCATATTAAAATTTTTAAAAATCATTTTCATCATTTCCTTTCAATTTTAAATATTGCATTTTCAATTTTTCTAATGCTCTCTTTCTTGTTTTTCTTGCTGTATCTGGTTTAATATTCAATTCTTTTGCAACTACTTTGTCCGTTTTTTCATTAACTTCTCCATTTTCATCTTTTTCCATATAATAAGAAAAAAGCACTAACCTTTCCTTTTTAGTTAATGCTTTTGAAATTTTTATTAAATATGGATCATCAAATATTTTTTCAAAGTTAGAGGCACAAATTTCCCCATCAATTTTTTCTGTTACTGTTTTTTCAATATTTTCTTCTGATATTAAAAGTTCTTCATCTATCATATCTATATCATCTTCTAAATATGTATAGTCATTTTTTCTTAAGTAATCATATCTTGATCTTCTTGCTATTGTGATTAATGCTGCCTTTTCTTTGTTGCTTAATATATACAATATAATCCCTCTTCCAGGAACTTATGATTTATATCATTAGTCCAAAAAGGGAGAATTAATTTAAACAATTTTATTCAAATTCAATTATTCTCACATATTTTCACCACCTTCATATCAAAATTTTAAAAGTATATTCATTGTTTTTGCCTTTTGTTTTCCTATTACTTTTGTAACTCCCTTTTAAAACTTTGATACAAAGTTCCTGGGGGTATATTAATATGATTTCTATGAAATCTACGAAATTGTGTATAAAAAAAGAGAAATGTGGACAAAAAAAGATAAAATTAGCAACTAATTTTATTTCTTATATTGTTTTGAATATATTATATTGTATGGCTCACTTTGCTCTTTCGACATTGTTCGACACAAAACGACACAATGCACTTGTAGAGTGGCTTTCAAAGTTTAAATGTGGACAAAAAAAGATGAAAATTCTATTGAATTTACATAAATTGTATGCTATAATGTTGGCAAAAATAGTAAAACATTTGTGAGGCAAAATTATGGTTAATGTACTGATCGGTAGTAAGAATACAGCAGAACTTGATATTCTTTACCAAAAACTTGCAAATGACAAAAATTATAGGGTTGAAAATGTTACTACTGGAAAAGATACTGTAAATATGTATTTGAAAACAAATCCAGATATACTAATCTTGGATAACAGTATAACTGATATGTCTATCGAAGAAGTTGTAGGTAGATTATCTTCTAATCCTTTAGAAAGGAAAAAATGTAATACAGTTTTAACATTACCACTAGATTATAATATTAAAATGAATAGATATGAAAAAATTAGTCAAGTTGTCTATAAACCTTTTGTAGAAAAACAGTTAAGTAATGTAGTCAAAGAGTTGGCAATAGACTTTTACACTCCAAATTTAGAAATTGGAGAAATTGATTGGCTATTGCAATCATTGAATTTTAACTATCTTTCTGGTGGATATAGATATATGAAAAAGGCTATTTCTTATTGTTACTATAGACCTGAGGAATTGGAATATCTTAACAATGTATTAAATTATCTTGCTTTTGAGTTTAATACTACATACTCTCAAGTTAGAGATTCTTTAAATGCTTGTATTAGACCGTTTAACAGAGCAAGTGAATATAATTGTCCTGACGAATTATTTAAAATGTTATATAATAATGGGCATAAACTTTCCCTTAAAGACTTTTTGGAAAGAGTTGTAATTTATTTAATAAAAACAAAAAAGCAAGGTCGAATGTTTTAATACTCGGCATCTTGCTTTTTTCTTTTAAATCTCTACATGTAAATTCATATAGTTTTTATAATCTTCAATAATTCCGCTATATCTTTCTTCAGTATTTGCTTTTATAATCGTATTTAATTTTTCTCCTAATATTTTTTTAGCTTCAAAGAAATTTTCTTTTGAAATATCATTAGTTATTAAATTAAATACTGGAACTTCATCTTTTAAAGTTTCTTTTGATTTTCTTATAATTTCTAAACCACTTATATTATCTTCAAATGTATAACCTGTAAATACCATCTCTGGCTTCAATTCTGAAATTTGTTTATATGTATCTTCTGCATTTTTTGCTACTGCAATTATTTCTACATCATTGTTTTTCTTTAATATATCAACAATTTCTTTTTGTACTTGTTCATCTTTATAAGCAATTATAGTCCTTATTTTATCCCCTTTTGTTTTGCTTTCCCAATCTAACTCTTGCCAAATTTTTTCATTTTGTTTAGGTTTAAAAGAACAACAAACAGGTACATATATTCCAAATTTATTATGTTTGAATTGTGTTGCACAAGGTGTGTGTTTATCCATTTCGATACCACGTAATTCATTTGTAGGAGAATTATCCCATTCTATTTTATTATCATAATATCTACCTATTCCGATATGGAGTGCCTATTAAAAGTGGACAAATTCGTAACATTCCATTTGGATGCACTAATAAAGCTGATCTTGTTTTACATGTGCAATATCCATAATATTCTGGATTTCTTATAAATCTATCTTTTGTAACAAATGATGATGGTATTCTTACTGGAATTGAATACTCATTATTTTCAACCTTTTTTTCTATCTCATCTTTAACCTCAAACCATTCATCTACACTTATATCAATATTCCCTGTAAAATGATCTCTTGGTATTCCGAGTTTTAAATAGGTTGTGGAAATTAATTTTTTCTATTCCTAAATCTTCTGCAAATTTTATCATTCTATCAAGATATAAATTGCCATTTTCATCTCTTTTAATTAATTCTTTACTGATACAGGCTGTAATATCAATATTATAGCCCAATTCTTTGGCTCTTTTTATATTTGCTACACACTTTGCATAAGATCCTTTTCCTCTTATATTATCATTAATCTCACTTGTTGGTCCATCAATACTAAATGTTATTTCATCTAACATTTGAAATTCTGGTTGTTCTAATAATTCACTATTAAATTGTCCGTTCGTGTCAATTCGTACATATTCATACCCTAGCTCTTTTGATTTTTTAATTAATTCTAATAGAGGTTTGTTTTTTTCTTTTATTCCATATAATGTAGGCTCTCCACCCATTAATGTTAACTTTACTGCTCCTAACCTTCTGAAATCACTAATTAATTTAACTGCATCTTCATAAGCTATTTCTTTTTTCTCTACTTGAAAGCAAATGTCTAATTTGTATAAACATTGAATACATCTTAAATTGCAATCATCTATTAAATATAGAAATACTTGTTTTAAGTTATCTTGAAAGTAGTTTTTAAATTTTTCGTCCATATTATAATTCATATTTTGACATCCTCTCTATCTAACTTCTCCATTGAATTATATAGTGGACTAAGGCATTTGTAAATTCTCAAACTTCGATACTATTGTCAAGATTTCCAAAGTTCTATATTACGAAAAAAAGAATACTTAATTTGTATTCTTTTCTATCAAAAACTTATTTATAAATTCTTTATCTACTTTTGTTAGATGACCTTTCAAATATACTAGATCCAAACTAGCCTCTGGTAATTTTACGAAATCTGGTAATTTTACTTCATACACTTCTTTATTATTTAATGCTTTTTTAGCTGCTTCTTTTAAAACATAAGCTATGCCAATTCCTAATTTTGCTGCGTTTACTCTTTGTTCTGTTATTCCGACATCTTAGTACAGTATTAAGCTCTATGTTATATTTTTTTAATATTTCTGATAATAGTTTAGTATTTGTTCTCTGTTCATTAGCTAGTATGTATTTATATTCATTTAACTCATTTATATTGTCTATAACTATCTTTCTATCTGCTATGAATATGTTTTCTATCTTTTTTATCTCTCTAATCTCTATATCTTTTTCATAACCAACTGGTATTCTATCTAATATAGCAAAATTAATTTTATTATCTTTTAATGCGTCAATTAAATCTTCACATTCATAAGACATATCTAAATTAATTTTAAGATTTGGATATTTTTTTACTGCTTTTGATATTCGTTCTAATAAGAAAAACTCTGAAATATGACTAGGACAACCAATAGAGATATTTCCTTGCTCAATATCATTTTTGGAATCTGCTATTACCATTGCAAAGTCAATATCTTTAAATCCACTTTTTACAGTTGTATAAATATCATTTCCTACTTCTGTTAATTTTAATGGTTTTCTTGTAAAAAGTTTTACTCCTAATTGATTTTCAAGAGTGCTTATACTTGTTGAAACAGTAGAATAAGAATAACCAATCTTCTCTCCTGCTTCTGCTAAACTTTTTGATTCTGCTGAAACAATAAAGAATCTTAATAAATTCAAGTTTATGTTATTTGTATCAACCATATACATTTCTCCTAAAATGTTTCGTATTTTTAATATAAAATACTACACAAAAATATAACTTGTTATGCAAATATATTACTATTTCGCCTTTAATTATTTATTAGTTTTTTTAATTCTATTTCAGCTTTTTTCACAAAATAGTTATTTGCCTTTATCGGAATTTGTAATTCTCTAACTATATTTTTTAGTTTGTCTATGGTATCTAATTTTTCATTATTCTCTTTTGTTTCAATTTCAATTAGATTTTCACTATTTTCAACATCTTTTATAACTAATTGTAAATCATCTTTTCCATATACTATTGCTTTTTCGTTTATAGTCATTAATTCATTGTAGCCTAGTGCTTCTATAAACTCTATTCCCTCGTTTATAAATTTAATAATACAATCTTTTTTATCTTGTCTAATAATAGATCCGTCTGTTGCTATTTCCTTGCTTTTAAATATTAATTTGTTTACATTATAACTATCTACAAAGTTATCTGGTATAAATTGAGTAACTTTTCTAATTAATACATAATTTTTCAAAATTTCTTCAATAGCTTGTTTTTTTATATCAATATCTTTTTGTATATAATAAATATCTTCCATATTGTACTTGTCAACTATCGAAAATCCTTTATTTTCTAAAAGATTATATATTTCTTGTAGTGAGCAATTTATACTAACTGTTATTTCATTACTCAATTTAATACTCTCCCATCTTTATTATTGACTACATTATTGTATCATATTATGTCAATTAAAACAAGTTTTTTATGGAAATTTGCTCATTTTATTTAATAAATCTGTATTATTTACTTCTTTTTAATAGTTTTTTAAAAAAAACTCCATTCTTAAATTCTTTTTTTACTTTCTCCTCATTTTGTATATTTTTTTCTTCTTTATTATTGCTATCTCTTATAAATTCAAAATCATCTATATATTCGTTTATTCTAATATCACTAATTGGTTTATATTCAATATAAAAACCTAATTCTCTTGACTTTATAATTAAAGAGCTATCTCTATCAGCTGTTACAAGTATAAACTGTGGCTTATTCTCAATAGTTGTATTTGTCATTATTTCCTCTATAACTTCTAATCCAGTCCTTTTAGGCATTTGCATATCAGTAAATACAATATCTGGTTTTAAATTTAATATTGCATTTAATTCATCTTCTCCATTATAAACACACTCCACTTTTTCAACTTTGGAATTTCTTTCTATTACTGATTTCATATTTTTTGCTATTATTTCCATATCATCAGCAATCACTACTTTTATTTTTTTCTCCACTATTAGCCATCTCCATTCTACATTCAGTAATTATATTTTTTACAATTAAATTTTCTTTTAAATCTGTATATTTTAGAAATTTTCGTTTCATACTATATACAGAATTTCTAATTGCTGCATCACTACATCCATAAATTTGAGCAATTTGTTTAAATTTCATAGGTTTTCTACCATTTTTATTAATTCCATAGTACAACATAAATCTTTCTTTTTCGTTTTCTGTAGCTGTGTCATCTTCATCTATTAGATCCATTAATTTTGCTCTTTGGTTATTATTTAGTTTACCTTTTCTTAATAATTCTAATAATTCATCTCTTATTAATTTTTCTTCATTTTTCATTATAAATTTCACCCTTTCTATTTTATTTTGGCAAACCCAGTTTGTCGATTAGGCTAAAAAAATATTATAAAATGCTTTTTGTAGAAATTGTGAAAGGAGAGTTATTCGTGGGAACTATAAGAAAATTAGATGATAATGTTAATATTATTGGCACAAATCTTAAACGAATACGTGAAGATCGTGGACTTTCTCAATATGATTTATGCTGTAAATTAGAGTTACTTGGTGTAACCATATATAAAGCAGATATTTACGAAATTGAAAACAATAAAAGGCTTGTTAAAGACTTTGAATCAAAAGCTATTTGTATAGCATTAGGTATTTCACTTGATGAACTATATGCTGATACAGATAAATACTTTGAACACTAATACTATGTTAGTGTTTTTTTGTTGGTTTTCAATTCCTTCATATTTTCTTAAAATTCCTCATTTTTCTATGCACTTCTACGATTTTTTATTAAAATAATCCTATCATCTTTAATATATATTTTTAAAATATTATTTTCAGATATATGTAATTCCTTTCGTATTTCTATTGGAATAACACATCTTCCTAATTCATCAACTGCTCGTAATAATCCTTTTTTATCACTTAATATTGAATTTTTTATTCTAGTAATTTCTATGCAGTATTCAATTCCATTTTCAATTATTGTTTTTTGTTCAAATACTTTTTCTTTTTCAACTTTATAATTAGACTTCTCTAAAATTATATTTATACCACTTCTATAGATATATAATTTATCTCCTGTTTGTATATTTAATATATTGAGTGTTTTTCTTGGGATTTTTATTCTCCCTAATTCATCTACTTTTGTAAATAATCTTTCTTTAATTTGTAATGTTTGTTCCATAATTTTTTCCTCTCTTTCTATATTGTTTATGTTTTTTAAAATTATGGCTCATAGTTCATATATTACTATTTCATAGTACATCTATTATTACAATTTAAGCCTTCTAAATATATCCTCCTTTCCAAATTATTTATCATATCTATATTGGTAGTTTATTGTTCCTTTTATATTACATTTAATTTTCGCTTCTTTTCTATAAAATATGACATCTTTTTTCTTATTATAGTTACTTTTTTCCAATTAGTCAATCCGTTTTACCGTCAATTTTGTTTCAGTTTAGGTGTATCTAAGCAAAAAAACTTTTCGACAAATTTCTACATTTTTCTTGCAAAAATAAAAAAACTAGATTTCTCTAGCTTTTTTACATTAACTATTTACTGCATTATATATAGCTATATTAACAAGTTTATAAATAGACAAATGATGTTTATCTCTTAACTTTTCTAATTCTCTATATGCAGATTCTCTTATATTAAAATTATGTGATTCAGTAATTTCATTATCTGGTCTATCGTATAATTTCACATTATTGTTTTCTACCATTTCCATTATAGCGACATTAACTAACTTATTGATAGAGGCTTCATAAATATTAGATAATTCTTTTAATTTTTCGTACAAACTTGCATCTACTTCGATTCGTCTTTTTAGGATATTATCTCTTTTATAGAAATACTTATCAAAAACCATCTTTTTCACTCCTTTTTGCAACATTATCATTATTATATTTTACAAAAAAGAGTATTTTAATTCCTTTACTGTACCACTTTTTGACGGTTTTTTAGATTTTGCTTTATTTTATATCTATATTTGCTATATCTGAAACACTAATATTAAATTCTTTATTTATCTGGATTTTCTTTTTAATTAAATCAATACTGGTTACTAACCCTATAATTTCGTTATATTTACGATTTTTGTAATATTTTATTTTTACTTTGCAACCTACCTCTATTCTATTAAAAATACTATCTAATTCATTTAAAGTTTCTTCAGATAGTTCCCTTTTTTCCTCATATTCAATTTCTTTTTCTCGCAATGCCTCTTGTAATCCTTTTAAGGCATCGAATGGTAAAAATTGCTTTGCTCTTGAACTTTTGCTAGCTTGCATTATGACCACCTACCAATTTATTTCTTAACATTGTTGTTGCTCCATCTTCTAAGTCCATACCTCTTATTATTGTATTTTTTCCCATTTTGTTCTTTATATTTGACATTGTTAATTCGAGTTTTCTTTCTTTATCTATTTTTTCTTGATCTGTAAATAAATTTAATTGCACATTTTCTGTTTCTATTACATTTGCAAAATTCACTCCTATTCTTCTAATAGCCACATCTTTATTAGTAGTTTTATCATATATTTCTAAAAATGCCTTTAAAAGTTCTGAATATACATTAGTACAGTTAGATAATCTTTTAGTTCCTCCAGTTGCTTTTATAATATCTTTAGAATATCCAATATATAATCCTACTGAATCTGTTACTAAATTGTTTTCTATAAGCCTCATACTTCCAAGTTCCACCATTTCTTTTAAAACTAATCTTGCCTTTATAAATGAATAATCTTCAAATAGAACTTGACTATTAGAGATGGAATTAGACTTAGGCTTATATGCTTTTATATCTGCAATGGTACAGCTTTCTTTACCCCAAGAATGGTCTATCAAATATTCTGCGTTTATTCCAAACTCCTTATATAATCTTTTTTGATCAGCATGAGCGACATCATACATATCAAATATTCCTAATTTATTTAATCTTCTTTCTATACCTTTTCCAATTTGCCAGAAATCAGTTAAAGGTTTATGATGCCATAATTCTTTTTTGTATTTTTCTTCATCTAAATATCCTATATTTGTTGCACTATGTTTAGCTGTTATATCTAAAGCTATTTTCGCTAAATACATATTTGTACCTATACCTGCAGTTGCAGTTATTCTATAAGTAGTGTAAATATCTTTAATTATTGTTTTTGCTAACTCAATAGGATTCATTTGATACATTTTTAAATAATTAGTTGCATCTATAAATGCTTCATCTATTGAATAAACATGTATATCTTCCTTTGAAAAATATTTTAAGTATATTGCATAAATGTTTGCCGAATATTCAATATATTTTTTCATACGAGGAATTGCCGCTATAAATTTTATATTTGGTGGTATTTCATAAATTCTACATCTATTCTTTACACCTAACATTTTCATTCGTGGAGATACTGCTAGACAAATTGTACCTTTTCCTCTGCTTGTATCAGCTACTACTAAATTAGTATTAAAAGGATCAAGTCCTCTTTCTACACACTCTACAGAAGCATAGAAAGTTTTTAAATCTATACACAAGTAATATTTCTGCATTGTTCTCACTCTCCATACCATAATTTTAAAATTATTATAGCATCTTTTTTATTGTTTGTAAACATTTGTTTGTGTAAATAAGTAAGAAATATTTTCCAGTACAAAAAAGATTAGTCATTTTAAGGCTAATCCACTTTATAATTCAATATCAAATTCAATATATTCATCATCATTTTTTACACTTATTTTTCCATTGTGTAATTCAATTATTTCTTTTGTTATTGCCAGTCCTAATCCTGCTCCACCAGTTGTGCTAGTTCTTGAGTCATCTCCTCTATAAAATTTTTCAAAAATCTTATCAAGTTTATATTTAGGAATTTTATCTCCTTTATTTCTAAATGATATTTTAATTTTATCATCTATTTGTTCAAGTTTAACTTCAATAGTAGTATCTTTATAACTATAGTTTATTGCATTTTTTAATAAATTATCAAAGGCTCTTGCTAATTTATCTCCATCACCAATATACATTACTTTATTAGGTATATTCAATTCACATTTTAAATTGTTCTTTTCTAACATTGGGTAACATTCATCCACTAATTGTTCTAATAAATAAGATATATTTATTTCTTTTTTATTAATAGGCATAGAATGTAAATCATATCTTGTTATATCAAAGAATTGGTTTGTTAATTCTTCTACTCTCAAAGATTTGTCTAATGCTATTTTAATATATTTTTCCTGCGATTCTTTTGATATATCTTTTTCATCAGAAAGCAATGTTAAATAACCAATAACTGAAGTAAGTGGTGTTTTTAAATCATGTGCCATATACATTATTAAATCATTTTTCTTTTGCTCTGCATCTTTTGCTTTGTTTTTACTTTCAATATAGTCATTTTTTATTTCGTTTAATCTTTCTGAAAATTGATTAATTTCATTAGGAAGTTTAATGATGTCGTTATCTTCTTTTAAAATTTTATCTAATGACATATAAAGTTCATTCATAGAATTTACATATTTTGATATAAATTTATATAAAATTATACCTAATACTATACCAATATATGTATAAACAACAACACTCCTGTTATATACAATCCAACTATATAAATCATAATTTAATCTAGCTACCAAATCAGATAATAGGCTTTCAAAAAATAAAGCAATTATAACATATATTATAATTGAAATTACCAAAGCTATTATAATATTTGACATTAACTCCATCCATAATTTTATCTTTATTTTATTTATTCTTTTATTTTTATTATCCATCTATTTTATACCCCACTCCCCATACTGTTTTTATAAACTTAGGATTTTTGGAATCTTCTTTTAATTTTTCTCTTATTCTTCTTATATGTACCATAACTGTATTATTACTATCGAAATATTTTTCTTTCCATACCTTTTCAAATAGTTCTTCTGAACTAATTACTTTACTTTTATTAGTTATTAAATAAAGTAATATATCAAATTCTATTGGTGTTAGTTCAATTTCCTTGTCATATAATAAACATTTATGTTCATTTTTATTTACTACTAATCCATTTAATTCAATAATATCATCTGATTTAGTATCAGTATTGTATTGTGTGTATCTTCTAAAAGCTGATTTTACTCTAGCAACTAATTCTAACGGATTAAATGGTTTAGTAATATAGTCATCTGCTCCGAATTGTTAATCCTTTTATTTTATCATAATCTTCTATTTTTGCTGTTAGCATTATTATAGGAAATTTTAATCCTTTATCTCTTATATATTTACATATTTCAAAACCATTTTTTCCTTGTATCATAATATCTAAAATTGCCATATCTAAGGATACAGTATTTATACAGTTTATAGCTTCTTCAGATGTGTAAAATTTATAAACATTATAGTTTTCATTTTGTAAATAAACTTCTACTAAATCTGCTATCTCTTTTTCATCATCTAATACTAATACATTCATTTTTTACTCCTCCATTATTTATTATAGCATAATAATTAAGATATTTCATTTAAAATTAAATATTGTAAGAAAAATTTAAGGAATTGTTAAGGGTATATTAAAACTTTTTTTTATTTTTTTAGTTATACTTATTTTAGTAATAGGAGGGATTGAAAATGTCTAAAAAAAGATTAAATAAAAAAAGGATTTTCATTTTTATAATTGTTATATTAGGAATTTATATGTTATCTAATTTTTTAACAAGTAGTAATATTTATTATGAAATTAAATCAAATATTTCTAGTATTTTTGGTTATAGTGTAATTAAAAAAGATCAAAATTCAAATTATTCTGGTATAGGACAAGAAAAAGTAAAAGGCAAAGATGGATATTTTACAACTTTTACAACAGAAGATAATTATAAAAAAACATATATTGAATATAAACAAAATGGTGATTCTTCTTGGAGTAATAAAGAATATTGGGGTGGCACAATGGCAGAAAATGGCTGTGGTATAACTGTAATGTCAATTATATTAAGTGGATATGGAAAAGATTATACTCCAGAAGATTTAAGAGAAAAGTATTATCCTGTAATGAATTATGAAAAACTTTCTAGTGAACTATCTGGAACTTATGGAATAAAAAATTCAGATTTCTATTATGATTCAGATCATTTATCAGATGAATCTATTATAGAACATCTACAATCAAATAGACCAATTATTGTTTGTGTTTGGAATAATCCAACTGATAATCGTTGGACTACTGCATCACATTATATGGTACTTCTTGCAGCAGATGATAAAAATATGGTATATGTTTCTAATCCAAATGGTTTAGAAAATAATAGTAAAAGTTCAGGATGGTATGATATTGATGAAATAACTCCATATATAGCAAAAGCCTTGTATATAGAAGATTATGAATAAATATAATTAAAGAGAGTTTATTTACTCTCTTTAATTGTCCTTGATATATTTTAAATTTTTCTTATTATTACTCTTTTTCACATTTATTTTATAACTCCTTGTATTGATTTTAAAGTTTCTTCTGTTACTTTACTTTTATCTAATTTATTTACGATAACAACTATAAATCCAACTAATATAAATGTAATTGCATAGACAATTATACTAAACTGCCAATTTCCTTGCACTAAACTATTTCCTGCGAATGTAGAAGAAATTACTGATGGAAATCTAGCAAATGTTGATATTAATATAAGTCTTAATGGTTTGATTGGTAATAATCCTGAAATATAAACTATCAAATCTTTTGGTGTTCCAGGTATCATAAATAAAATAATCAATATCCATTCTATTTTTTTAGGATTTTTAAATAACTTACTATTTTCAATTTTCTTAATTTTTTCTTCACTACAAATATCATATACAAATTTTCTTCCAAATTTTCTTACCAAAAAGAAAATTATTGTTGTGATAATAAATACTGATATGGTTATGAATAATAAACCTCCCCAACCACCATAGCACATTCCTGCTAATATTTCTATTGGTTCACCTGGTAAAATAATTAAGAATATTTGTGCTATTTGAAGTCCAAATAATGAAAGTAGTCCTAACAATCCTGAATCGGAAACTTTCTCCTTAAATTCAATCTGTCCTTCTAATGTAGATATATCTTTCATTATAGTAAATAAATATATTATTATTCCTATAAATATGCTCAAAACACATATTGTTAAAATGCTCTTAAAAATCTTTATCTTCTTTTTTCTGCTCAAATTATCCCTTCTTTTTGTGAATAAGAAAGTATTTTTTCATTAATTTTTTCAGCGATACTATTTCTTGTTATTTGATATTTTCTTAATCTACCACTATATATTTCATTTAGACCTTGTATGTTTTTAAAATCTTCTGGTTTAATTATTTCTGGTAGATTATTTTCTATTCCTGATTTATCAAGAACATATTTTACAAATTCTGCACAATAAAATGAATTTTCAAAAGTAATTTTTTTATGAAATCCAACTGCAAGTAATCCTATTATATTAAAACCTTGTAATTGTTTAGTAGATTTTATATATTCTATAATCCCTTTAGCATTGTTGTATTGTTCATCACTTACATATAAAGAATAAATTTTACATACTGTATTTCCGAATCTTTTAAAAGTTCCAAAATTTATTCCTTCGTGAACAAAGCCTCCCCAAAATGGATTATATGGATTTAATCTTCCAAAACTATACATTTCTTTTAACTCTTTGTCTAACGAAATGGAAACATGCGAAAATTCATCTTGTGTGTAATCTTTTATAATTCTTGATAAAACAGTTCCAGTATGTGTTAGCACAATATATATTTCTTTCATTCCTATCACCTAGTTTCATTTATATTTCTATTAAATTGAACATCTGTAGCAATAAAGTAAATACCATAAACTAAAATTAACATTCCAAATACAATTAGCATATTTCTTATAATTTCTTCTACTGTTACTGCAATAGTAAATATGCTTCCAACACTTAATGTTGCTGGGATACTTATAACTATAGGTAATATTATTGGAGTTGCAAAGTAGAAAAATAGTTGCTTAAATATTGTTCTATTCATTTGTGATTCGTCCATTCCTAGTTTTTTTAGTAATTCATATCTATATTTGTATTTTTCAGAATCACTTAATTGCTGTATTGCAAGTAATGTAGCTGTTGCCATTACAAAAACTAAGGCTATATAAAATGCTAAAAAAGATACAATCGCATAAAATGATTTTGCTTGGCTCATTCTTTCTCCCTTAGTTTGAACATTTCCAAGAGAAACTTCCATAGTATATTCGTGTTCCTCTCCATTAAAATTACCTGTCATCTGTCTTTCTTCTTTTAAAATAAAATTACATAATTCATCATAAAATTTTTCATCCGTCATTTCTTCTGTTGTAGCAACTAGATTATATGGAAAATCAAGATAATATGAATCTCCTACATCATTTCTTAAATTCCTATCTTCTTGCTCAACTTCAGGAATTAGACTATCTGGAACAACTATAAGATAATAGTAACCATTAAATCCTACTTGTGCTAAATTTTCGCCTCTTATCTCTTTAATTGTTACATCATTTTCTACAACTTTAATGTTGTTATTTTCTTTTATGTAATTATCTAATGGATCTTTTACTGTTTTTAGGCAATTAATTATAACTTCATTATCTTGCAAAGTTACTTTTTCATAGCCCAAAATTTCTCTTAATTTATTATAATCTGTTAAACTAATTGCAGAATCAACTTCTTCTATTCCAGCTCCTTCAAATTGTGTTCCGTCAAATGCTTTTGATATTCCAGTTTTTTTAATATTATATAATCTATATTCATATATATCTTTTACTTTTGCATTTGCTTCTATATATTCCTTATACTTTGAAAAGTCCCCATCTGCTGAACTTACCATAATTTCAAATGGATAACCCATTTCTATTTCATTACTTAACATATTGTTCATAAGTAATGCTACATTCCCACCAATTATTATAATTGTAAACATTAAAGCTATTGTTCCTATACTCACACTCATAGTATTAATTTTTGATGTAAGATTTCTATATAAGAACATATTATCTTTTTTATATTTTCGAGATTTATTGCTTAAATATCTTTTTACGATAAAACTTGATAAACTTATATAGAATAAATAAATTCCAACAATTAGCATTATAATTGCAATTAATATGTTTCTTCCTCCCATATTACTTGCGTTTGAAAATTCTTTATGAGTTATAATTAATGCTCCTACTAATAATAAAACTGATAATATAAAAATGACAATATTTCCTTTTGAATTTTTTATAATGTTATTTTCGTTTTTCTTGTCTGCATATAATAGATCATATACTTTAGTTTTCTTTATTTTTCTTCTACAATTTAGTAAAACTAATCCAAATATTCCAAAAAAGTAAATTGCTGTCATTCCTACTGCTTTTAAATCAAATATTATTTCTATTCTGTATGCTCTACTAAATAAATTCATAATAATTGATGTAAATATTTGGTATAAAAAAGTTCCTACTATTATTCCTATTACAAAAGCTATTGCTCCTATAATAAGATTTTCTAATGTGAACATATTACTAATTGACTTTTTCTCTACTCCTAGTATTTGATATGTTCCAAATTCTTTACTTCTTTTTTCTAACATAAATCTCATACAATAATTAATAAGCCAAGCCATAACTAAAATGATAATTATACTTATTCCTGTTATTGCTTTTGAAAAATATTCCATATAAGTTGATAACTCTTTTATATCATTTGAAACAGCAATAGAATTAAAGCTAAACATAAGGGCAACTGATATAATAACAGTTATAAAATATATAATATAATCTCTTGCTTGTCTTTTTGCATTTCTAAAAGATAATTTACCTAACATCTCTTGTATCACCTCCAAGAAGTGCTAAAACATCTAGTATTTCATTATAAAAATAATTTCTCTGTTTTTCACCCTTTTCTATTTTATTAAAGATTTTTCCATCTTTTAAAAAGAGTATTTTACTACAGTAACTTGCTGATAATGGATCGTGTGTAACCATTAAAATAGTAGCTTTCATATTTTGGTTCATATCTTCCATTATTTCTAGTAATTGTCTTGCAGATTTACTGTCTAATGCTCCTGTTGGCTCATCTGCTAATATTATTTTGGGATTATTTACTATGGCTCGACAAGATGCACATCTTTGTTTTTGCCCACCAGATATTTGATATGGATATTTATTTAAAATATCATCTATACCTAATTTTTTTGCAATTTCAATTACTTTTTTGTCAATTTCTTTTTCTGGTATTTTATTTATTGTTAGAATTAGTGCTATATTTTCTTCTACTGTTAGTGTGTCTAATAAGTTAAAATCTTGAAATATAAATCCTAAATTTTTCCTTCTAAATTTTGCTATATCTTCTTCTTTTATTTCTGTAATATCTTGATCTTCCAAGTAAATATGTCCTGCACTTACATTGTCAATAGTTGAAATACAGTTTAAAAGTGTAGTTTTACCACTTCCACTTGCTCCCATAATTCCAATAAATTCGCCTTCTTCTACATCAAAACTAATTCCATCTATCGCTTTTGTAATATTGTCCTTATTTCCATAGTATTTTTGTATTTTATCTACTCTTAATATTTTTTTCAAAATAATCACTCCTCCTTTTTATTTTATTATAAAATGAATTCTAGTTTTGTTGTATAGAATTACCTTGCTTTTATCTTACAATTTTGTAAGATAAAAATTCCCTCTATTTTAGAGGGCTATTTTTCATTTATTTTTTTATTTCTTGGAATTATAATTTTAATTTCTGTAAATTCATTTTCTTTACTATTTGCTTCTATTTCCAACCCAATTTCCTGACATAACCTCTTGCATAGATACAATCCAATTCCAGTTGATTTCTTTTGATTTCTTCCATTTGTTCCAGTAAATCCTTTGTCAAAAATTCTATCTATTTCACTTGTCTTTATGCCTATTCCATTATCTTTAATATTCAAAATAACATTTTCTTTATTTTCAGAAATAGTTATTACAATATTTGCATTTCTTTCTTTTCTATATTTAATTGCATTTTGTATAATTTGATTTACAATAAATTCTAACCATTTTTCATCAGTATAACAATTTGTATTAACATTATTTAATTCCACTTTCATATTATTTTGTATCATTATTTTTTTATTTCTAGCTAATACATTTCTTATTACATTATTCAAGTTTATATTTTTTATCATAAAATCATTTGAAACTTGATCCATTCTTGCATAAAATAATGCTTGTTCAACAAAATTGTTTATTTCTTCTATTTCTTCATCTATTTTAGTAGTAATATCTGATTTATTATTTTCACATAGTAATTTTACTGATGTAATTGGTATTTTTATTTCGTGTACCCAACTTTCTATATATTCTTTGTAATCTTTCTGTTGCTGTTTTATAATTGATATATTCTCTAGCATTGATTTATTTGCCTTTTTTAAAATTCTATAATAAGCAAGTCTTTCTGCTCTGCTTGGCTTTGGCATAATTTCAGTTATCAAATATTTCTCTGTTAAATTGTCCATCATTTTATCAATGTCTTTCAAATATTTATTTGATTTTAGATAACTAATAATAAAACCTGCACAAAAGAAAATTGTTGATATGGCAATAACTATAATAATGGCTGGTATTTCTGTTTCCATTGCTTTTAAATATATTGAAATTAAAATAATATATATACTAAAAGTTAATATATAGTATATTTTGTCTTTTATATATTTCGTGAACTTCATAGTTTATATCCTTGTCCTCTCTTTGTTTCTATGAAATTTTCTATTCCCAATTCTTTTAATTTTTCTCTAATTCTTGTTATAATAACACTCAAACTGTTGTCATCTGCATAAACTTCATTATCCCAAAGATAATTAATTATATCCGCTCTTGGAACTATAATATCTTTATTTTTTAATAAATAATATAATGTCTTAACCTCTGTTTTAGTTAATTCTATTTCTTTATCTTGATATTTTATTGTTGATTTTAATATATCTAATATAACACCCTTATATTCAATTTTACTTTCTTTTTGTTCATTTTGATATGTTCTATTTAATATATTTTGTATTCTCGCTAACAATATTGGCACATTATATGGCTTTTCTATATAATCATCTCCACCCAACATTATTCCTTTAAGTTCATCCATAGAATTATTCCTACTTGTTACAAATATTATTGGAATCTTTGATACTACTCTTACTTTACTACAAATTTCATATCCACTTTTATTTGGCAAATTTATATCTAATAATACAAGATGAGCATTTTCTTTTATTATCTTATCTGCAACATTATCAAAATCTTCTATTAATTTAACTTTATGCCCACTATTTTCTAATAATATTTTTAATTCTTCCCTTATTTCTTTATCATCTTCAACAATAATAATCTTAAACATTTCATACACTCCCATAGCATTATAGCATGTTTATATTTATTTTAAAATACATATTTTTTATTATTAAAAATTCTATCTATATATTCGTCTGGATAATATTCGTCAAAAAATAAATCTATTTTATTTTCTGGCTCAACATTACTTTTCCTTTCAATTTGTCTTTCTGCTGCCATCCAAGAAATAGTTATATCAAAAATCATAAATATTGCAAGTATAATAGTAATTATTCTTATAATATTTTTATTTATCTTTTCTCGCATTTTTTCAATTAAAGGCTCTATATATGTAACATATAAAATTCCACCTATTCCCCAATAAATGCAATGTAACAAACTTGTTCTACCTTGAATATTAAATGGTAAATATGAATAATCCCAAGATATCGTTCCAAATAATTTTTCTTGCATAAAAGAACATAAGTATTCTGTTAGTCCACCTAACAACATTGTTATTAAAAAAATCTGTAGTTTATTTTTCAACTTGAACTTATCTAAAACCACATAATAAAGCATTGCACCTATTCCATAAACAGGTATAAAGGGTCCATATATTAAACCTTGTCTTAATTCAAAATGTCCTTTTTGAAAAAGCACTACTGCCATTTCAAATATAAATCCTGCAATACTTCCTATTATAAATATCCAAAAAAATATTGTTAATTCTTCTCTTAATTTATTTTTATTCATTTTTTACTCCATTTTTTTGAATATTATATAATATGTTTTTTCATTTTCATATTTATTTAACTTGCATTAATATTACAATTTTGTAAGATAAGTGTGGGAGCAATTATTTCATCAATAATTACTCCCACGCATACTTATTCATGTAGCAACATATACAACCTTAAATCAGTCGCATACTGAACTTTAACTATCTTCTTTCGATTTCTCTTCTAATCTCTTTGTTGTTTTGTAATATCCAATAGTCTGTGATGACAAGAACTGCGATAGGAAAAATAACCAAAATAGGCATAGTAAATCCAGCTGCTAATGTTACCAAAAGCAAGAATAAACTTCTTACAAGTATTCTTTTTTGATTTGTTTTTAGTTGTTCTTCCAGTTCACTAATTGTCATCTGGTATAATTCTTTCCCATTATAAGATAATTTTCTATTCATATCCATTCCTCCTTAAAATTATTTAACCAGATCATTGTTGCTACATTTATATATAAACTGCTTTTTGCAGGTTATAGCTATTCTTCTTTATTTTTATATATTTTATATGCAATTTTATAAGATATAAAATACATAACTATTGTACTTATAATTAATATCCATACACCAAATTTAGTTATAAAATTATTTAGCATTTCCATATCAATATTGATATTTGTTTTATTTATCAAAAAGTAAATTCCTCCAAGCATAGCAACTATAATAAGCACTAATATAAACATTTGTATTCTTCCTTTTTCTGCTCCCCATTTATACATACTAGGAATTTGAACAGCTTGCAAAAAAGATATTCCAAATATACCACCCATTGTTGCTATGATCAAGCTTTGATAATCAAGATTTATTATGTTTTCAGGTCTTAAATAATTCATAATATTTACAACTATTACAGTTATTAACATTCCTAATATTCCACCTAATACTGTTGCTCCTATTGCTAAAATATATTTTTCTGTTACTAATTCTTTTCTGTTAGCTGGTAATGTTAAAATATATCTATTAGATTTTGACATTTCATCATAACTAAAAGTAGATAGTGAAATCATACCTACTATTGCACAAATTACGGTTGGTGCAATAGTAACAGCATCTGTTCCTATTATTGCAATACCACAAAATAAAATTATTATAATTAATGATGCCTTATAGGTTGCTAAATTATATAAATCTTTTTTTAATAATCCTTTTATCATAATTATTTTTCCCCCTTAATATAAAATAACATTATATCTTCAATAGATGGTTTATCAATAGTTGTAATATTATATTTACTTCTTATTTTGCTTTTATCATCTGTTAATACTTCGTATTGATATTTTCCTTTTTGATAAGTAATATAATCTTTTTCATCTAGTCTAATAAAGTCCTCTTTACTACATTTAATTATTCCATAGTTTTCAAGTAATTCATCTGTTGGTAAATCAAAAATAATTTTTCCTTTTTCTATAAATACTATATAATCTGATATATGCTCTAAATCTGTTGTAATGTGTGTTGATAATAATATTGACCTTGTTTCATCTTCTTCAATATATTTTCTAAAAATATCCAGTATTTCATTTCTAACAACTGGATCAAGTCCACTTGTTGGTTCATCTAATATTAAAAGTTTAGGATTATGAGATATTGCTGTTGCTATTTTTAATTTCATCTTCATACCACTTGAAAAATCTTTTATTAGTTTATCTGTTGGTAAATTGAATTGTTTTAAAAGATTAATATACTTATTTTCATTCCATGTTTTATAAAAATCTTTCATTATAGAATTGACTTGCTTTGCAGTTAGATATTCTGATAAAAAGCTATCATCTAACACAACACCTATTTCTTCTTTAATCTCTTTTTCATTCTTTTTACTATCTTTTCCAAATATCTTTACTGTTCCTTCTGATTTAGTAATATTTAGTATTGATTTTATTGTAGTGGTTTTTCCTGCTCCATTTTCTCCTATTAGCCCCACAATGCAGCCTTGTGGTACATTGAAAGAAATATTTTTAAGTTCAAAATCTTTATATTTCTTTGAAACATTTTGTAATTCAATATTATTATCCATTCTAAATTTCCTCCTTAAAAATCATATTAAATAATTCTTTTATTTCATCTTCCGAAATATTTGCTATTTTTGAAATATTATAAATCTTTTCTATGTAGTCCTGAATTTCTTTTAGTTTTTCTTCTTTTATTATTTCTAAATTTTTTGGTGCAACAAAACTTCCCTTTCCTTGTACTGTTTTTATAAATTCTTCTTGTTCTAGTTCATCATAAGCCTTTTTTACTGTAAGAAAACTTATTTTTAAGTCATTTGCTAAATTTCTGACTGAAGGTAACATTTCTTCTTCTTTTAATTCGTTGGAAATTATAGCATCTTTAATAGCATTTTTTATTTGTTCATAAATTGGTACACTACTATTATTACTTATTATTATATTCATAGCTTTCCTCCTTACTGTTATTTGCTGTTATAATTATAGTATAACACTTTATAACATTTTGTCAATAGATTTTTGAAAAAATTTTTACACGCAAAAAGAGAACCACATTTGAAGTGATTCTCTCTCGAAAATAAAAGGGGATGTTTTGCGTGCTAATTGCTTCATCTACAATTAGCACTATACTAATTTACTGTTTTTGCATTTGAATATATTTGCTCTAACTTTTCATCTGGATAGTATTCATCAAAAAAATTATCTATATATCCATTAGCTGCAATATTATTTTTTCTTTCTAATTGTCTTGATCCAGCCATACCTGACATTACTATATCAAATGTTATAAACAATACTAAAAAAGCAGTTATAAATCTAAAATTTGTATTTTTACACCATTCATTTAAGCTACGGATAAGTGGTAATATAAATCTTACAAATAGAACTCCACCTATTCCCCAATATAAACAATGTAATAAACTTGTTCTTCCATGTATATTGAATAATAAATTGCTATAATCCCAAGATATTGTTCCAAACCAAGTTTCTTGAAAATAAGAAAATAGATATTCTACTATTCCTCCAAGTAACATTGTTATAAAAAATATTTTAATGTAGCTTTTCTTTTTTATATTTGAGATAACTAAATAATAAGCGACAAGTCCTACTCCATATACTTGTATGAACGGTCCAAATAATAAACCTTGTCTTGATACAAAATGTCCGTTTTGTACTAAACCAACAATCATTTCTATACCATAGCCTAATATACTACCTATTAAAAATATCCAAAATATTTTTGTTAGTTTTTGTATTATTTTTTCTTTATCTATTATCATAATTGAATTGCTTGTTTCTTCCATACTCCAATTTTTTCTCCTCTTTATCTATTATAAATTACAATTCTTATGATTCTTTTTATTAATTCTTAATTTTTTATAAATTTTACTAGATTATTTCTGTTTCTACTGGATATACCATATCGTTGTATTGGTATATTGCTACTTCCTTACTTTCTGCTTGTTTATCTTCTTTTGTAGCAAAAGCATATATCACTAAACTTATTATTGCAATTACTGCAAGTATTATAAAAGCAATAAATATTTTTAATAATTTTAAAATTAGTCCTGATAATTTTTCTACATTACTTTCTTCTTTCATCTAAATCCTCCATTTTATATTTCCTCTTTTTTAGAGGATGTCTGTGCTAACTGTTTTAACTCCAATTAGCACAGTTAGTTTATTCTGCTTGTTTTAATATTTCTTTTGCTTCATCTTCTGTTAAATATTTGTTTTCTATCATTTTTTCCATAACTTGTCTTTGCCTTTGTTTTGCTAAATCTGGATTTTTAGTAGGTGCATATACTGATGGTGCATTTGGAATACCTGCAAGTAATATACATTCGTAATCTGTCATTTCATTTAATTCTTTATTAAAGTACCCCCTGCAAGCCTCTTTTACTGTATAGTAGCCATCTCCAAAGAAAATGTTATTTACATACAATTCAAATATATCTTCTTTTGAGTAATGTGATTCTATGTTCCAAGCCATAAATACTTCAGCAATTTTTCTTTCCATTTTCTTTTCTTGTGTAAAGTACATATTTTTTGCTAATTGTTGTGTTATTGTACTTCCACCTTCTACATAAGACATTGCTTTTATATCATTTATTGCAGCTCTACCTATTGCGATTATATCTATTCCATTATGCTTATAAAATCTTTTGTCTTCTACACTTATTACTGCATTTACATACATTTGTGGTAATTCTGAAAACTCTGCATAATTTTCTTTTGACCTAATTTTTTCTACTTTTTCTTCAAGGGGCATACTTTCTATTGCTTCTTTATACATATTATAGCCATTACCAATGAATAATAGTGCTATACTCATTCCAATTAGTAACAAGAAAATTAATACTTTAAATATTTTTTTCATCTTTTACCACCTCGTTTCTTTTTCCATTTATTTTTCTAATTATTCTACATTCATTGCTGTTTTAACATCTTCTGGTAATTCACTTTCTTGTACTTCTTTCCAATTTACAACTCCACGAATTTGCATTACTTCTAATTCCAAATAAGCATCTTCTCTTAATTCTCTACTTGTCTTAAATTTAATTTCTTTTTCTTTTCCATTTTTGTTATATGCTGTTAATGTATATTCGTACTTCATACCTCCTGATTCGGTAATTTCTTGTATTTTTGTATTATCTATCTGTGTATAATATAAGTCTTTATGTATTACTAAAAAGTAGTATGCTCCTACTATTAAAGCTATCACTATAATTACTGCTATTATCATTGGTAATTTTTCTTTAAAACTTTCCATTTCCAATACCTCCTACTCTGATAATATATCGACATTTCCAGTAAAGTTATTTGTTTTAATTATTAAATAATAACTTTTTTCTTTGACATCAATAGTTTTCTCTATTTCTCCAGTATCACTAATTAATATTTCATTTTCAGATCCCAATTTGTTTATAATTTCTATATTTCCACTTTGTTTATCTACTTTTATTTTAAGTTTTATTGTATTTCCATTTTCTCTATTTAAAGCTGTACCACCAAATATAGTTTCTTCCTTTGTTGTATTATTATAGTTTGCTTTGTATTTTCCAACATATTCATCAAGTCCAAATGTTCTTTCTCCTTGTATTTTATTATCACTTGTAATTCCTAAACTCGAAACATCTTGTAAAAAGTTATTATAAGTATTCATAGCACTATCTTTTGAAACTGCACTATTCGTAAAAATACTTGTAAAAAAACTAGCTCCTAAAATTATTAGTCCAACTATAAATACTATAATTAATTTAAAGAAACCGAACATAGCACTATTCCTCCTCTTTAATTATGTTCTTGCTTCCAAAATATGTTGCTAGGAAATATAATCCATAAATTGCTCCAATGATTACTGCTGTTACAATAATTGATGGTAGTAATTCATCTGGTGATGCAAGTGCTGCAAGCATTGATAAGATAAATTTAATTCCAAATATTGAATGTACTATTGCTAAAGTAAGTGGCATCATAAAGAATATAAATATTTGTCTAAATAGTGCTTGATTTATCATTTTTTCATCACAACCAATTTTTCTTAATATTGTATATCTTTGTTTGTTGTCAGAACTTTCTGTTAATTGTTTTAATGCTAAAATAGCTGAACTTGCAATAAGGAATACAATACCTAAATAAATTGCTATAAATATGATAATTGTTGATAAACCTTTACTAGCTTCTGTTAAGCTAATCTTTGTCATTCCTTCAAGATTTATTTCTTTTTCTGATAAATTGTCAAATAATTCACTATCAACTTCACCTGCAAGAACATTATTTAACTCAATTTTTTCTTCTTCAGTTTCTGCATTATAGTTAGCTGCTAAAAAGTATTGTTCTGTATTTTCTTCTTTTATCTCAAAACTATCTGGAACTAATATAATACCTGCATTCATATTACTTGTACTCATAAACACAAAGCCATCTTGACATTCATTGTATTTTGCATGATATGTTTTTCCATTGATTTGTATATTAGAATTTTGTGCTAATGTTTCATTCCTTAAATCTATCATTTGCTCAAAATCACAAAGAACTATATATTCATCATCATTTAGCGAATACTCTTCTTCTCCATATAACTTTGCAATTTTGTTATAGTCTGATATTTTAATTACTGATTCTGGTGTATCATAAGTTAGCATTGAGAATTGTAATTTAGCTTTTTCATAGTAATCTCCAAGACTATACTTTAAAGTCCATCCTGGTATTGCATATATAGGTATTTCAACAATATCTTTTAAATTATTCATATCATATCCATTTGTTTCAAGTGTATAACTTACAAGATGTCTTGAATCTTCTATTTGTTCTTCTGTATTATATATTGTTTTTCCACTATATGAGCTTACATAACTTTCTGGTAGATATGCTGTTTTATATAGATTAACATCTACAGGTGTAAATTTTTCTAATTGTGAATCCAATGCTGACTGTATTGACAAACTACTTGATAATGCACTAATTGTCATAAATAACATTAAACAAATAACTGTCATACTAACTATATTAGTATTTATTTTGTTATTTAATTGTCTTAACACAAACATATTTGTTCCTTTTAAGTAAACACTTTTCCTTGTTTGTATAAGTCTTAATATAAATCCTGATAATGACCAGAATATTCCAACTGTTCCAATTACTCCCATTAGAATTGGCTTTAATAATTGTTCATCTGTTCTTAATTCATAAACTCCACCTGTTACTAAATAATAGGCATATCCAAGTAATACACTTGATGCTATAAATATAAGTATTGAAATAATTGGATTTTTTAATTTAACCTTTTCGTTTTTCTTTACTGCTGTTAGTAAATTGATTAGTTTATATCTTGAAATAGTTAATGTGTTAAATATTATTACTGCAATATACATTACTGCAAAATATATACAAGTCTTTATACAAGCATCTTTTGAAAATACAAATGTAAATTCACTCATATCTGCTTCAAATAATTTTGCAACTAATATAGACATAAACTGTGATGCAAATATTCCTATAAATAGTCCAACTGCTAATGATAAAATTCCAATTAGTATTGTTTCAAGTAAAATAATTCCAGATATTTGCCTTCTACCCATACCAAGCGACATATATATACCAAATTCTCTTTTTCTTCTATTTATTAAAAAGTTATTTGCATATACAATTAGAAATCCTAGAACTATAGCAATAAATACTGAAACCATCCCAAGCATTTGAATTAATAATTGTATCATTTCTCTAGTTGACTGTGATACTTCTATCATTGCTTGTTGACTGTCTATACTATTGAACATATAGAATATCGCTACACCTAATACTAAAGTTAAAAAGTATATTGCATAGTCTTTAAAACTCTTTTTCATATTTCTAAAAGATAACTTAAATAACATCGTTCAAATCACCTCCAAGAAGTGTTTGTACCTCAATTATTTTTTCAAAAAATTGTTTTCTTGTATCTTCACCTTTTACTAATTCATTGAATATCTTTCCATCTTTAATAAATATAATTCTTTCTGCATAACTAGCTGTAAAAGCATCATGTGTTACCATTAAAATTGTAGCACCTAATTTTTGATTTAAGTGTTCAAATGTTTCTAATAGTTGCCTTGCTGACTTTGAATCTAATGCTCCAGTTGGCTCGTCTGCAAGTACCATTTTAGGGTTTGTTATAATTGCTCTTGCACTTGCAACTCTTTGTTTTTGCCCTCCAGAAATTTGATAAGGATATTTATTTAGTATTTCTGATATTTCAAGTTTTTGTGCTATTTCTTTTACTTTCTTATCTATTTCGTGTGAATTTACTTTTTGAATTGTTAAAGCAAGTGCGATATTTTCATAAGCTGTTAGAGTATCTAACAAGTTAAAATCTTGAAATATAAATCCTAATTCTTCCCTTCTAAATTTGTTTAGCTTATTTCCTTTTAATTTTGTAATGTCTTGATTATTTATAATAATCTTTCCTGCTGTTACTCTGTCTATTGTTGAAATACAATTTAATAATGTTGTTTTACCTGATCCTGATGCTCCCATTATTCCAACAAATTCTCCCTCTCCAACATTAAAACTAATACCATCTATCGCCTTTGTTAAATTTGATTTATTTCCATAGTATTTTTCAATGTTTTTTACCTCTAATACATTACTCATTATAAAATCTCCTTTCCTATGTTCTAACTATATTATAAAACATTCAATATTTCCTTGCCATTTTTTAATCTTACATTTGTCTTACATTTTTGTAAGATAAGAAAAAATAGCCCCTATAAAAAGAGCTATTAAAAATTTGTATAACTACTCTTTGGAAAGATTATTCTAACTTCTGTTCCCTTATCTTTTTCTGAATTTAATTCTATTCCTAATCCTAGTCTATCACATAATTTTTTACATAGATATAGTCCAATTCCAGTTGATTTTTGACCTATAATTCTTCCATTTTCTCCAGTAAATCCTCTTTCAAATACTCTTGTTATCTCCCCTTTTTTTATTCCGATTCCATTATCTTTGATATATAATATTACTTTATCATTTTTTTCTTGTGAGGAAATTTCTATTTTTTTATTTTCCTTTTTAGAGTATTTTATAGCATTTTGTATGATCTGATTTATGATAAATACTGCCCATTTGCTATCTGTATATACTTCTTCATCTTTTAAATTTGAAAGTTCTATTGATACTTTTTCATTTAAAAGTGTAGTTTTATTCTTTAAAATTGCTCCATTTACTATTTCTTTTAAGTTTGTTTTATTTATAATATAATCTTTTTCTACTGCATTACTTCTGGCATAGAATAAGGCTTGTTCTGTATAGTTTTCTACCTTATCTAATTCTTCATCTATGCTTTTTGTTACTTCATTTTTATTATTTTCTATAATCATTTTACTTGCTGCAATAGGTATTTTAATTTCGTGAATCCATAGTTCAATATATTCTTTATAATCTTCTTGAATATTTTTGTAATAGTTTACATTTTCAAGCATTGACTTTCCTGTATCTTGCAATATATCTTTTAATATTTTGCCTTCTATAAAATTAGGTGTTTTTATTATTTCTGAAATTAAATACTTTTCTTTTAAATCTTCCATATTTTTTATTAATTCATTATAGTAATCTTTTTTCTTTTTATACTCAATTAATATTGCAAGTACTAATATAAAAATAATAATAAAAGCACAATATACTCTTATTAAAATACTAATATTGTAAGCAAGTAATAAAATTTCTACACTCACTAAAGCAAGTATTGTACCAATAATTAAAACCATTTTTTCTTTTATATAATCTCTAAATCTCATTTTAATATATAACCTTGTCCTCTCCTTGTTTCGATTCTATCTACAAGTCCTAATTCCTCTAATTTTCCTCTTAATCTTTTTACATTTACACTTAAAGTGTTATCATCAATAAATTCTTCACTTTCCCACAAATAGTCCATTATTTCATCTCTTGATACAATTCTTCCTCTGTTGATACATAAGTAATATAAAATAGTGTATTCATTTTTAGTTAGTTCGATTTTTCTATCATCTTTTTTAATTACTCTTTCAGCTATATTTAATTTAAAACCATCACAGTCAATTTCTTGCATTTCTTTATCTGACTTTTTGTTTCTTTTTAGTAAACCATTTATTTTAGCAAGTAATATTTGTATGTTATATGGCTTTGTTACATACTGATCTGCTCCATAATTTAAGCTCATTAATTCATCTATTTCATTATCTCTGCTTGTTACCATTATTATTGGAACATCTGATGTCTTTCTAACTTCTTTACATACAAATTCTCCATCTGTGTATGGCAAATTTATATCCAATAATATTAAATCCGCATTTTCATTTAATATATCTTGAATTGTATTATCAAATTTTTCTAATCCTTTTGCAATAAACCCATGTTTAGTCAAAAATGTTTCTAATTCTTTTCTTAATTTTTTATCATCTTCTACTATTAATATTTTTTGCATATTTTTGTCCTCCTAAAAGCATTATACCATACTTTTAAAAAATAAAAATGACATTTTTGTAAGATAAATCAAAACGAGAGCCACTATTTCTAGCGACTCTCTATAAAATAAAAGGGGATGTTTTGTGCTTTAAGGCACTTTTATTGTGGTATTATAATATCGTTTTTACATTTTGTCAAATTTTAATTTTATTCTTTAAATCTTAGGTATTAATACATAAACAAAACCAATAGCACCTATAACCATAAATATAATACCTACTAATATTATTCTTTTTCTTTTAGAAATCTCTTCTTTTTCTGAATCTGTTATATTTTTTATTGGATATTTTCTTCTTTTTAATAAATATAGTATTAGACCTTCAGAACTTTGTCCACTTGTTGTAAGTAAGCCCATTAGTTTTGGGTGTTTCAAACCTCTTGCCTTTGCATCTATGATTGTTATTTTGTATAATTGATAAACCATTGAAACAGCACCTACTAAATAAATTGCTATAAATATAGCCATAAATATATAATTCATAAAATCCTCCTATATCTTTTTTATGATTTGGTAAAATAAAAATGAAAAACTAATAATAGATACCGTAAAAATAATAATTATTATAGAAGTGCTTTCATTAAAAATTATTCCTACTATTACAAATGCTATTATTAACAAAATATTTAATAAAACTGCATATAAAATATTTTTATTACTTTTAACAATATCTGTACTATCCTTTAAATAATCTAATACTTTGTCATCATAACTTAATAAGTTATCCAATGATACATTAAAGAATTTACTTAAATTTACTAGACTATCTATATCTGGATAAAATTTACCATTTTCCCAGTTTGATATTGTTTGTCTTGTTACATTTAGTTTTTCTGCTAATTGTTCTTGTGAAAGATTTTTTTCATTTCTCATTGCTATTATTTTTTTACCTAAATCCATCGTTTCCTCCTTTCACAATAATTATAATATTTTGTATATTTTTTTCTACCAAATATATTTTACATTTATGAATTATTAGCGTCAAACATATTTTACATAGTAAAATTATGGGTTATAATCTAGCTTTTTTTATCGAAGGTTTTAGCTTTTCTTTCTAGTCAAGAAAATTCCAATAACTAATCCAATAAAAATAATTGGTGCTATTCTAATAAACACCCACTCAAAAGAATGT
>CALXAD010000013.1 GCA_944386195.1 uncultured Clostridia bacterium | reverse complement strand
AATACCTTATGAAATCGAAAAAATTTCTGCGTAAAAATTACACGATTTTGTGTCCAAAAACTTGACATAGCTCCAGAGTAAACGAAGATAGCAGTAAAATATATAAAAAATATAGAGAAGAAAATTGGCACTCAAAGTACTTAAATTCACATACATTACAACAAATAATATTAAATTGTATAAGAGACCATAAATCATATATAGCATTAAAGAAAATGTATGAAGAAGGAAACAAGGATATAAAAGAAAAGCCACAAATGCCAAAATATAAAAATAAAGGAAAGATACAAATAACATTTACAAAGTATGCAATAAGACAAGAAGGAAGAAAAATAAAACTATCAATATCAAAAGAGATGCAAGAAGAATTTAAAGTAAATAGTTTAAATTTTCTAATACCAAAGAAATTAGAAAAGCTAGTAAATTTAGAAAGCATAAAAATGATAAAGATAGGAAATATAGCAGAAGGAAAATGTAGAATGTATATAATATACGAAAAAGAAGAAAAAGAAATAAGAGTTGCATCAAATATAATGGCAATAGATTTAGGAATGGATAATTTAGCGACATGTACAAATATGAATAACAATAATAATTTAATAGTAGCAGGAGAAAGACTAAAATCAAAAATAGGCTATATAAATAAAGAAATAGATAGACTAAAAGGAATACAAATGAAAATGATAGGAAGTAAAGAATATAAAAATACAAAGAAAATAAAAAAATTATATGAGCAAAGAAGAAATTATAGAAATACATATATGCATAAAGCAAGTAGGATGATAATAAATTATGCAAAGGAAAATGCATGTGGTACAATAGTAATAGGAGATATAAAAAATATAAAACAAAACATGAAGAATAATAAAAGATTTGTAGAAATGCCTATACAAAATTTAGTAGAAAAAATAGAATATAAAGCAAAACTAGAAGGAATAGAAGTAGAAAAGATAGGAGAAGAATATACATCAGGAGTAAGTAGTATAGATAAAGAAGAAATAAATAAAAAATATTATAATAAAAGTAGAAGAATAAAGAGAGGATTATTCAAAACCAATAGTGGAAAGATAATAAATGCAGATGTAAATGGAAGTTTAAACATCTTAAGAAAATATATAAAAGAAAACTTTAGTCCAAACCTAGAAATAGCGATGGATATTGGCCGAGAACAACGACCATTAAAGAAAAGGGTTGCCTAAGAGAACTTAGGTGGAAACTTAAAAACAACATCTTTATAAAAATTGCTACTAATTTTAAATTAGTAGCAAGGATGAAAATTTTAATTTTCATTTTTGTTCCTAGACATAATAGTAAAAAAAAGATATAATAAGACTGTGGAAAAGAGGATAAAAGGTGTTTTTTATGAAGAAAAAAGTATTATTTATATCAAGTACAGGAGGGCATTTAAGTGAAATGCTACAATTATCTCCTTTATTTGAAAAATATGATTATCATATAATAACAGAAAAAGATAAAGCAAATGAATCATTAAAAGAAAAATATGGAGACAAAATAGACTTCTTACCATATGGGACAAGAAGTAAATTATTTAGCTATATATTTAAATATTTTTATTTATGTTTAAAAACTATATATTATTATTTTAAAATAAGACCAAAAGTAATTATAACAACAGGAACACATACAGCAGGACCAATGTGTATAATAGGAAAAATATTTGGAAGTAAAATAATATATATAGAAACATTTGCAAATAGAAATAAAAAAACAGCAACAGGAAGGCTAATATATCCAATAGCAGATTTATTTATAGTACAATGGGAAGAAATGCTTAAGATTTATCCCAAAGCTGTTTATGGAGGTTCAATTTATCAATGATATTAGTTATGTTAGGAACTCAAAATAATAGTTTCCATAGACTATTAGAAGAAATAGATAGGTTAATAGAATGTGGAGTAATAAATGAAAAAGTTATAGTACAAGCAGGATATACTAAATATGACTCAAAAAATATGAGAATATTTAGTTTAATACCACAACAAGAATTAGAAAAATACCAAGATAAGGCAGATTTAATAATAACACATGGAGGAGTAGGCTCAATAATAAGTTCAATAAAAAGAAAAAAGAAAGTTATTGCTGTGCCTAGACTTCATAAATATGGAGAACATGTAAATGACCACCAAAAACAAATAGTAGAATCATTTGATAAAAAAGGTTATATAATAGGATGTTATGAAGTTTCTGATTTAGAAAAAGCAATAGAAAAAGCAAAAGAATTTGTACCTAATAAATATGAGGTAAATAATAGAAAAATGCTATCAATAATAGAAAATTTTATAGATAATATTAAATAAAAGGAAGAAATAGTTTGGAAAATAAAAAGAAAATAAACAAAGAAAAAATAATAAAAATAATAAACAATTTTTTTAATTCAATAGGATTTCCTATTGTAATAGGAATTTTATTGCTATTAAAAACAATATTGTTTTATGAAAATACAATAACAATTAGAGAAGTAATAGATAAAGAATTAGTTTATGGAACAGCTATGTTTATAATAACTTTTATATGTTTGATATGTGTATTACCAAATAGATTAAGAAATATTTTTACAATAGCATTTGATGTAATAGTTAGTATTTTATTATTTGCAGATAATTTATATTATACATATTCAAGTTCGGTTTTATCAATAGCACAAATTACAAATCTCCAATATGAAGAAGAAATAATGGGAACACTTCCAATGCTATTAGAATTTAAAGAAATACTATATTTTTTAGATATAATAATAATTTTAATATTGTTAGTAACAAAAATATTTAAATTAGAAAAAAAGAAAAAAGTAAGTTGGAAGATAAATTTATTAAGAATAATATCAGGTTTAGTTGCAGTTTATATGTTTTTAACAATAGATGTAAAATATGTGGAAAAAGCAGGGGAAGACCCATATAATAAAGATACACAAGTGAAAAAAGGAACAATATATGGCTATCACATAGCAGATATAGAAAGTTTAATAAATATAAAGAAAAGTGCAAAGTATGACAATAAAGAAGAAATGTTAAAAGATTATAATGAATTAAAAGAAAAATATGCTGAAAAATATGGCGATAGTAATTATGATTTAAAAGGAATAGCACAAGATAAAAATGTAATAATATTACAATTAGAATCAATACAAGAATTTGTAATAAATAAGAAAATAAACGGAAAAGAAATTACACCTAATTTAAATAAATTTATAAATGAAAATATAGAATTTTCTAATATGTTTATGCAAAGCTATTCAACAACAGCAGACTCTGAATTTTCTACAGTAACATCATTATATCCTATGGAGAACGGAATGTCTTATAGTAGATATTATACAAATAAATATGATAATATATTTACAATGTTTAGTGATTCAGGATATGATACATCATATATGCATGGAAATTATGGGTATTTTTGGAATAGAGGAAATGTATATAAATCATTTGGTGTAAATCATATAGAATTAAAAGATTCATTTAAAGATACTTCAGAAAATATAATGGGATATTTATCAGATGAATTATTATATAAGCAAGCAGTAGAAAAACTAAAAACATATGATATGCCATTTTTCTCATTTATAGTATCAGCATCATCTCATACAGGATTTACATTAGATGGATTAGAAGATAGAAGTAAAGTAAGTATCGATGTGGGAAAATATAAAGATACTTTTTTTGGAAATTATTTAGAATCAGTAAATTATGCAGATTATGCATTTGGAAAATTTATAGATGAATTAAAAGAAGCGAATTTATATGATAATACAATTATTTTACTATATGGAGACCATAATGGTATTGATATGTATAATGAAGAAATGTTAGACTTCTTAAGACAAATAAAACCAGATTTAAATGATGTTGATATAAAATTAAACTACATAAGAGTAGCTTGTGGTATGAGAATACCAGGAATAGAAAATTTAACAATAGAAAAACCAGTAAGCAAATTAGACATAGAGCCTACTTTTGAATATTTAATAGATGGAAATTCGGGAGTAAGCCTTGGAACAAATATGTTTGCAAGGAAAGATTTCATATGTTTAAATAATGAAAGAATTGTAACTAGTAGATATTATTATGATGAGAAATGGTATAAAAGAATAGATGGAGAGGAAGTAAATCCCGAAGAAATTCAAGAAGATGAAAAGAAAGTACTAGAAGAGTATTATAATGATATGAAAGAAGAATTAAGAATATCAACATCAATAAGTATAAATAACTTATTAAAATAGAAGGAAGGAAAAAACATGGATGAGGAAAGAGTAGTTAGTCCAAATTTAGAAGGAAGCAGCGAAGAAAGAATGGAAAATTCATTAAGACCTAAAACTCTAGATGAATATATTGGACAAAACAAAGTAAAAGAAAATATGAAAATATATATAGAATCAGCTAAAAAAAGAAATGAGCCATTAGACCATTGTTTATTATATGGACCTCCTGGACTTGGAAAAACAACACTTGCAAGTATTATAGCAAATGAAATGCATTCAAATATAAAAATAACATCTGGACCAGCAATAGAAAAACCTGGAGATTTAGCAGGTTTACTTACAAACTTATCAGAATTTGATGTTTTATTTATAGATGAAATTCATAGACTTAGTAAAAGTGTAGAGGAAATATTATATCCAGCATTAGAAGATTTTACATTAGATATAGTAATAGGAAAAGGTCCAAGTAGTAGGTCTATTAGATTAGATTTACCAAAATTCACATTAATAGGAGCAACAACAAAAGCGGGGTCACTTACCACACCACTTCGTGATAGATTTGGAATTATACACAGATTAGAATTGTATTCAATAGAAGATTTATCAACTATTATAAAAAGGTCAAGCAAGATATTAAATGTAAATATTGATGAAGAAGCAGCAAAAGAAATAGCAAGAAGGTCAAGAGGAACACCTAGAATAGCAAATAGATTATTAAAGAGAGTAAGAGATTATGCAGTTGTTTTAGGTAATGGAGATATTGATTTAAAAATTGCAAAACATGCATTAAATAGTTTGGAAATAGATGAATTAGGTTTAGATGAAATAGATAGAAAATTATTAGAAACAATGATTGTACAATATGGTGGAAGAGCTGTTGGAATAGAAGCACTTGCCGCAACAGTTGGAGAAGAAATAGATACAATAGAAGATGTATATGAACCATATTTAATCCAAATAGGTTTTATTGCAAGAACATTAAGAGGAAGAAAAGTATTACCACCTGCATATAAACATTTAGGATATGAATATTTAGGAGAATAAAAATGGAATATAATGAGGAAATATTAGAAAAATGCTTACCAAAATATTTAGAAAATGATTTAAAAAATCTAAAAGAAGGAATTAAAAATAAAGTAAGTTATTTAGATTGTTTAATAGATGAATTACAAGGTTCTGTAAATAGTGCTTGGGTAGATGGAGATATAACAGAAGAACAATGTGATTATTTCTATAGAAAATATATATATGGAGGGCTAATATGATAGATTTTATTAAAAAAGTAAAAAAAATATGTGAAGAAAATAAAAAAGTTGCAATGTTTATAGACATGGATGGAACAATAGCAGAATATACAGTATTTAAAGAAGGAACAATAACAAATGAAACAAAAGGTGTATTTTTAAATAGTAAACCAATAAAAATTATAATAGATGAATTAAGAAAAATAAATGATATAGAAAATATAGATTTATATATATTAACACTTGCAAAAAGTACAATAATTGTAGAAGAAAAGAAAGAATGGTTAAGAAAATATGTTGATTTTATAAAAGAAAGTAATTGGATAATTATAAACAAACAAAAAGGAGAATATAGTAAAGAAAACAGAAACCATATAAAAGCTGATAAAATAGAAGAAAAATTAAAAGAATATGACAAGGCTATTTTATTAGATGATGAACATACAATATTAAGAGAAACACAAAAACAGCTAAAAGATAAATGCCAAGTATTTCATATATCATCAGTAATAGTATAAAAGGAGTTCAAATGATTTCAGAAAAATTAAAAAAGATACCACATTATTTAGTAACAAAAGTTATGATTATAAACCTAATAATTTTTGCAATTGTAAATCTTATATTTGATATAAAATATGAACAAGTAGATGATTTTATAATATATAGTTTATATTCAGGATTAGACCGGAACATATAATATACATGGAGTATATATTAGTCCAATATTATGTTTTATAATAGGATTATTTTTTAGAATACTACCTATGGTAAATTGGCATACAATATTTTTACTTCTAATTCAATTTATTTGTTTTACAATTATAGGAACGATAATATTAAAAAGAAATAATAATAAAATTTCATTTGTTTTATATATTGTATTTGCAAGTGTATTTTATACAACGCTAATGCAATTAATACAATATACATCAGTATCAGCACTTTTAATATTAACAGCATTTTTTATAATAGTAGATGGAATAGAAAAAGGAAAATTAAATAAAAAATATAAAATTATTTCAATAGTATTATTTACTTTAGGAATTTTACTAAGGTTACAATCATTATTGATAATTGCACCATTTTTCTTAATATATGGAATTTATTATTGTATTTTAAAAATAAGAAAAAAGACTTCAAAAGAAATATTAATAAAATTGATAAAACAATATTTAATATTAGGAGTAATCACAGTTTTAGTATATTTATCAAATATATTATTTTATAGTTCAGATTTATATAAAGAATATATGGAATATAATAATTTAAGAGGAACTTTGCAAGATACATCATATACAAATTATGAAGAAAATAAAGAAATATTTGATGAAATAGGTTGGTCTGAAAATGACCATTACTTGTTTTATACATTTAATTTCGGAGATGAAAATGTATATAGTAAAGAAAATTTACAAAAGATTGTAGATTATAAAAAATCAATAAATGAATATTATAATTTGAATTTAGATTTTGAAGAAGTAACAAATAGTTTATTAGAAGAAATGAAAAATACAAATCCTTATCTTGTAATAATGCTTATTATAACATTTGTAATTGCATTGTATACAAATAGAGAAAAAACAGGGTTTATAATAAGTATATTTTTAGTAACAATTCTAGTAAATATGTTATTTATAGTATTAAATAGAAGTATGCAAAGAGTTGTAATCCCAGAATATATACTTGGAACTGCAATGATGTTGTATTTTATAAAATATAATAATATAGAAAAATCAGAAAAGGAAGATTTTAGATTAAAAGCAATATCTATTTTTATAATTGTAGTTACAATTATATTTGCAGGAGGAAAATATCAATATAATTATCATTTAGAAGATTATAGTAATTATAAAAATGTAATTAACTATACAAATGAACATAAAGAAAATGTATATTTATATACAGTGCCATCACTTCAATATAGATATTTAGTATATTCTGTATATACTATGCCACCAAAAGGTTCTTTTTCAAATTTAAGAGTTATGGGCGGATGGGATATGTTTACTAAAAATTACTATGACTTTAAAGAAAGATATAATTTAGATGGAACATTTTTAGATTTACTAAAAGATAATGTTTATCTAATAGATGGAGATGTTATATGGTCAGGAAATTACTACCACAATTATATAAATAATATAGTTTTATTTATAAAAGAACATTATAATAAAGATGTTTCATATGAGAAAATAAAGACTTTTGATAATATTTATATTTATAAATTGCATGAAGAGGTAGCAGAATAAAAACTGCTACCTTTTTTGTAACAAATTAAAAAGTTGTACGTCTTATATACAAGAAAGGGGAAGAAAAGTTATGCAGGATATTAAAAAAATATATGAAGAATATTTTGAAACTGTAAATAAATACTTATTCTGTTTAACTAAAAACTATGATATAGCTGAAGAACTAACACAAGAAACATTTTATAGAGCAGTAAAGAAAATAGGTACCTATAAAGGCGAATGTAAGATTTCTGTATGGTTATGTCAGATAGCTAAAAACTTATGGTATGACGAATGTAGGAAAAAGAAGAAAATAATAGATAATGATTTTAATTTATTTGATGTAGAAGCGGAAAATAAGGTAGAAGACCAAGTGATTTCAAATGATGAAAAACTTACATTATATAAGCGAATGCAAGCTTTAGATGAAAAAACAAGAGAAGTAATTTATTTAAGAATAACAGGAGAATTAAGTTTTAAAGAAATAGGAGACATTTTAAATAAGTCTGAAAACTGGGCAAGAGTAACATTTTATAGAGGAAAATTAAAATTGAAGGAGGGTGAGGAAAATGAAAAAAGATTGTAATATTGTTCAAGATTTATTACCTAATTATATTGAAAAATTAACAAATGAGGAAACAAATAAATTTATAGAAGAACATTTAAAAATTTGCGAAGATTGTAAAAAAATCTATGATGATATGACAGAAAGCTTAAATAAAAATAATAAAAATAATAAAAATAATAAAAATAAAGAAAAGAAAAAAGTTAATTTTTTAAAAAAATATAAAAATAAATTAACAATACTAGAAATTATTCTATTAATTATAATTGTCGCATTTGTTGTAAATACAGGAAGAAAAGTATATATAATAACAGACTTGAATAATAAGGCTGAAAAATATATAAATTCTACAAATTATCATAAAATAGTTTATTCCTTGGATAAAGGAAATTATACAAAATCCGAAGTTTATAGTTTAGATAATAAAAAGAAAATAATATTAACAACATTAACAGAAGACGGTAAAAAAGAAGTGGTTACAATATATGGAACAAAAATAGGAAATGCTCCAGATACTCCATATGCTATGGTAGAGCCACCTATTGGAATTTACAAGCAAAATGTATACAAAGAAACTGAAACAGAAAAAACAGTTACACTAAATTTAGAATCAGAAATAGCAGTAGAACCTCAAAAAGCATTTTATGGAATAGAAAATATAAAACAATTAATAGTTTGTGCAATTACAAGTTCAATAAATAAAACAACATATGATGGAAATAAATGTTATTATGTATCAGGAATGCCAAGCATACTTTTAAACTCAAGTATGTATGTAAATAAAGATACAGGATTAGCAATAAGTTTAATGGCATCTGAATACGAAAATCCTGATGGAGAAAGAGGTAGGGTTGCTGGTGCAGAATATAAATATGAATTTGGAACAGTAACAGAAGATGATTTTATAGAGCCAGATATTAGTGAATACACAATTAAAGAAGGAATTTAAGGAAAAATAAAGGAAAGAGTATAAATATTCTTTCCTTATATTTGGCTTAAAAGATGGAAAAAATACATAAAATATGGTATATTATTTATGTAAAAAATAGTAAAGGAAGTAGAAAAATGAAATTATTAATGCATACTTGTTGTGCACCATGTAGTGTATATTGTATAGATGAATTAAGAAGTGAAAATATAGAACCTGTTGTATATTGGTTTAATCCTAATATACATCCATACACAGAATATAAACTAAGGAGAGATTGCTTAAAAGAATATACTAAAAGTATAAATGTAGAATCTATTTTTGAAGAAAAATATGGATTAGATAATTTTTGTAGAGGAGTTGTAAATAGATTAGATACAAGATGCCAAGACTATTGTTATCCAGTTCGTTTAGCACAAACAGCAAAATATGCTAAAGAGAATGGGTATACTCATTTTACAACAACTTTATTAGTAAGTCCTTATCAAAAACATGATGCTATTATTGAAGTTGCTAAACAAATGGCAAAAAAATATAATATAGAATTTTTATATAGAGATTTTAGAGTTGGGTTTAAAGTAGGACAAGCAAAAGCAAGAGAATTAGGACTTTATATACAAAAATATTGTGGTTGTATTTTTTCAGAAGAAGATAGATATTTAAGTGTAACAGGAAATAAGCCTAATTTACCAGAAGGATTTGAATTTTTACCAGTAACACCATCTATTAATATAAAAAAGGAAAGAAAAAACAAAGAACAATATATGGAATTATTACTTGAAGCAGATCCAAGTAAGGAAATGATTAACAAATATTTATCAGATGGGGAATTATTTGTATTAACATATAAAGAGGAAATAGTTTGCATTGCTGTAACTATAAAAGTAGATAATGATACAATAGAATTAAAAAATATAGTAACCAAAAAAGAATATAGAAAAAATGGTTTTGGCAAAAAAATGATAAAATATTTAGTGGATAATTATAAATCAAAATATAAAAAAATTATAGTAGGAACAACAGAAAACAATATACCATTCTATGTAAAACAAGGTTTTGATAAATACGAGAAAACAATAAATAATTTCTTTGTAGATAACTATAATGAAAAAATTAAAGATGGAGATTTAGTTTGTACTGATTTGATATATTATTCAAAAGATTTGAAAAAGAAATAGAAGCAGAAATTTAAATGGCGGTATAATAAAAAGTGAAGATATAATTTACGATTATGATGATAATGGTTTTAGATTTTAATCATCTGAATATAAGGACAATAATATTATTAATTTAATAATAAAAAATAAAAAAACAAATATAGAATATTAAAAAAATTAAAGATTTCAACTGAAACAATACACTAATAATAGTCGAAAGGAGAAAAAATGAATAATAACTTAGATTTGAATTTTAATGAGATTATCAATATGATTGAAACAAGAAGAAATAATGCTTATAAAAAAGTAAATGAAGAATTAATTTCATTATATTGGGATTTTGGAAAGTATATTAGTGAAAAAGTAAATGATAGTAATTGGGGAGATAAAATTATAGATAGATTAGTAGATTTTATGAAAAGAGAATACCCAACTATGAAAGGATTTAATAGACGTGGAATATATAGAATGAAACAATTTTACGAAACGTATAAAGATTATCCAAATGTGTCACCATTGGTGACACAAATTAGCTGGACTAATAATTTGATTATTTTAAGCAGTACAAATACTATTGAAGAAAAAGAATTTTATATAAAAATGTGCATAAAAAATAATTATTCAAAAAGAGAATTAGATAGACAAATAGGAAGTGGATATTATCAAAGATATATGCTCTCAGATGGTAAAGCAAATGAAAGTTTAGCAAAAGTTGAAGGTGATGAAGATTATCCTAATACAAGAATATTAGATACATATAGCTTAGAATTTTTAGATTTACCAAACCAATATTCTGAAAAAGATTTAAAAAAAGCTATAATCTCTAACATGAAAGATTTTATATTAGAGATAGGAAAAGACTTTACATATGTTGGGGAGGAATATAGAGTACAAGTGGGAAATGAAGACTTTTATATTGATTTACTATTTTATAATAGAGCATTGAGTTGCTTAGTAGCATTTGAATTAAAAATAGATAAGTTTCGTCCCGAATTTATTTCAAAAATGGATTTCTTTTTAGAGGCATTGGACAGACAAGAAAAAAAGAAAATGAAAATCCTAGTGTTGGAGTAATATTATGTGCAAGTAAAGATGAACAAGTGGTTGAATATGCAATGAGTAGGAGTATGTCGCCTACTATGGTTTCTCAATATACTTTAAAATTAATTGATAAAAAGATATTAGAAGAAAAACTTAAAGAAATTAATGATATTGTAGAAGAAAATAATAATAAAGAGTAGAAAAATAAGGAGATTATATATTATAACCACAAAAACGGATAAATCTTTATATATGAAAGAAAAAAGAATTTTGTAGTGAAGAAAAAAATATTTTTGAAATTATGCAATATGCAGGATATAAAAATAGAACAAGATTTAGAAGAGATTATATAAAACCATTAGTAGAAAAAGGAATATTGAAAATGACTATACCAGATAAGCCAACTAGTAAAAATCAGAAATATATATCTAAATAATATAGTTATGGAAAGGATTAGAAATGAAAAAAAAATATTATTATTATAGCTTTAGTAATTGTAATTTTACTAATTATATTATGGGTAAATGGAATAATTCCTATACAAATAGCCAAGATTTATGGAACTATTTATATGGATGTAAATTTTCCTAAAATGCATTTAAAGTATTCTAATATAGAATGGAGTAAATATCATGATGCATATATAATTCAATTCAAAGATAAAAAAGATAAAATATATAGTTGTACTATAGGGCCAAAAAATTTTCCTATAAGTATTGGACAAGGAATAGTAGCAATACAAGAAGAGTATAGAAGATATTAAAAGGAGAGAGGAAATGGCAAAATATAATATTAGTAAGGAATATGGAATATTTACTAAATTTATACCACCATTTAATAGACTAGTATTTAAAATTGCATCTTTAATATTAGGAATTATTCCAAAAACATTAAAAAGTGATGGAAATGTAAAAATAACAAAAAAGCAAATAAAAACAGTAGATGAAAAAAATATAAATATATACATTTTCGAACCATTGAAATATAAAACAAATAAAGTACTTTTATATATTCATGGTGGAGGATTTGTTTTTAAAGGATGTTCTTATCATTATAATTTATGTAAGAGTTTTGCAAAAGACGGAGATTGCAAAGTAGTTTATGTGGATTATAGACTAGCTCCAAAATATAAATATCCAATTCCTTTAGAAGATTGCTATAGTACATATAAATGGATTATTAAAAATGCAAATGAATTAGAGATAGATAAAAATAAAATTATAATAGCAGGAGATTCAGCAGGAGGGTGTTTAGCAGTAGATGTAACATTAAAATCAATAGAAGAAAAAATAGAAAAACCATGTTACCAATTACTTATATATCCTGTATTAGATAAAAGAAATAAAACAGAATCTATGAAAAAATATACAGATACGCCAATGTGGAATTCAAAATTAAATAAGAAAATGTGGAAATATTATTTACAAAATAATAATTATATTTCACCTAATGAAAGAAATAATTTATATAATATTTCACCAACTTATATAGAAACAGCCCAATATGATTGCTTACATGATGAGGCAAAAGAATTCGCTAAAAAGTTAAAGGAAAGCAAAGTAAATATTATATTAAATGAGACTAAAGGAACAATGCATGGATATGACATAAAGAATACTAAAACAACTAAAGAAGCGGTATTAAAAAGAATAGAAATATTAAAAAATATTTAATGAGTAAAGAAGGAAAAATTATGAAAATAGATTTACATATACACACTAAAATGTCAGATGGATTTTTTTCACCTAAAGAAGTTATTGATGAAGCATATAAAAATGGAGTTTCAGTTATTTCAATTTGTGACCATGATACAATAGATGCATATAATGAAGAATTATTTTCTTATGCAAAAAGTAAAAATATAAAACTTATACCTGGAGTAGAAATATCTACAAAAACTAATAAAGCAGGGATACATATATTAGGATATAATTATGACTTGAATAATAATGAAATGAAAGAAAGTTTATACAAAATAAGAAATGCAAGACATATATATTTGCATAAAGTCGCTAAAAGATTAGAACAAATAGGATATTTAGTAAATGAAGAGGAATTAGATAAAATAGATGCTGTTACTAAAGCTCATATTGCATTAGATATTGTAAATAATAAAGAAAATGAAAAAATACTTCTAAGAGAATTTGGACATATTCCAAGTAAAGGTGAATTTATTGAAACTATTATGAATGAAAATTGTATAGCATATGTAAAAAAAGAAACAGTAACACCTAAAGAAGCAGCTAAAATTATAAGAAAAGCAAATGGAAAAGTAGTTTTAGCTCATCCAGTAGCATATGTACATGAAGATAATTTTACTAATAAAGATATTTTAGAAATTATTAATGAAATAAAACCAGATGGAATTGAAGCCAATTATTTATATGTTGATAGAAATGAAAATATAATAAATGAGGTAGCAAAGTGGAATAAATTTGCAAAAGAAAATAATTTATTTGTAACAGTAGGTTCTGATTTTCATAAAAAAGATGGAATCCATCCTGAAATAGGATTTGTAAATACAAAATTTATGTTAAATGATAATGTTATTTATGATATTATAACTAATATAACAAGATAGATAATAATTAATTAGGAGAATTTGAATTGGAAACTATATTAGTAGTAGAAGATGATACAGATATTCATAACTTAATAAAGAAAATTTTAGAAAACGAAAAATATAAAGTAATTAATGCATATTCTGGAACAGAAGCTTTAATACTTTTAGAAAAAGAAAATATAGATTTAATATTATTAGATTTAATGTTACCAGGATTAGATGGAGAAGAAATAATAAAAAAAGTTAAAGAAATTCCAATAATAGTAATAAGTGCAAAAATATCAGAAGAAGATAAGATAAATGCTTTATTAAATGGAGCAAATGATTATATAGTAAAACCATTTAATACTAATGAATTACTAGCAAGAGTAAAAGTACAACTAAGAATAAATAAAGGAAAAAAAGTAAATACAAAAATGAAATATAAAGATATGTTTTTAAATGAAGAAAATCATATTTTATATATTAAGGAAAAAGAAATATATTTAACAAAAACAGAGTATGCAATATTAAAACAATTATTATTAAATCCTAAAAAAGTAGTTACAAAATCAAATTTATTAGACCTTATAAGTAATGATACATTAGATTGCGATGAAAATTCATTAAAAGTACATATTAGCAATATAAGAAAGAAAATAAGAAATATAACTGATGAAGAATATATAGAATCAGTATGGGGTATAGGGTTTAAAATGCATGAATAATCTTTACGAAATTTTAACTATTTTCTTAACCGATTTCTTAACTATTTAATAGTAAAATAGATATTGAAAGGAGGAGGTTATGGAATATATATTAGAAACACAAAATCTTGAAAAAAAATATAAAAATTTTAAAGCATTAGATAATCTTAATATGCATATTCCAAAAGGTTCAATATATGGGCTTATCGGGAAAAATGGAGCAGGAAAAACTACATTAATTAGAGTTATTTGTGGACTTCAAAAACCAACAAATGGAACATATTCTATCTATGGAATTTCAAATACAAATAAAAAAATTACTGATGCAAGAAAAAGAATGGGAGCAATTGTAGAATTGCCAGCAATTAGATTAGAAGCAACAGCAATGGATAATTTAAAAGAACAATATAAAATAGTTGGCTTACCTAATTATGATAATTTAGAAGAATTATTAAAAATAGTAGGGCTAACAAATACAGGGAAAAAGAAAGCTAAAAATTTTTCACTAGGAATGAAACAAAGATTAGGGATAGCAATAGCATTAGTTGGAAATCCAGACTTTCTTATTTTAGATGAACCTATAAATGGATTAGACCCAGAAGGAATAATCGAGATAAGAGAACTAATATTAAAACTAAACAAAGAAAAGAAAATAACATTTTTAATATCTAGCCATTATTTAGATGAATTATCAAAGATTGCAACTGAATATGGTTTTATTGATAAAGGAAAAATAATTAAAGAAATAAGTAAACAAGAATTAGAAAAAAGCTCAAGAAAAAGAATAGAAATAAAAGTAAACAATATAAAAGAATGTGCCTTATATTTAGAACAAAATAATATTTCATATGAGGTAATTTCAGATGAAATTATAAATATATATGATTTAGTAAATATTTCAGAACTTGCTATCGAATTATCCAAGAGAAATTGTATAATAAATGGATTTAATGAAAAAGAAGAATCACTTGAAAATTATTATATAAATTTGATTGGAGGTAATAGTAATGTATAAATTATTAAATGCAAGTTTTTATAGATTAAGAAAAAATAAAATATTTCTAGGACTAGTAATTTTAACAATAATAATAGCTGTTTTTATGATTGTTAGTGAGTATTTAAATAATATAAAATATAGTAGTGTATTTGGAATATCATCAAATACAACAGATATTTTACTTATGAAATTTATAAATATAATAGGATTTCTTATTGCAATATTTACAAGTTTGTTTGTAGGTGCTGAATATTCAGATGGAACTATTAGAAATAAAATTGTTGCAGGTCATAGTAAAAAAAATATTTATTTATCAAATTTAATTGTTAGTATTTTAGTAGGGATATTTTTAGAATTAATATATTTAATAGTAATATCAATATTTTCAATACCAATTTTTGGTTTAGTACAAATGAATTTTTCACAATTGGCTGTTATTTTATTAGATATAATAATGATTATTATAGTATATTCATCAATTTTTAACTTTATAGCATTAATATGTTCAAATATAACTATATCAACAGTTAGTTCATTACTTCTTATTTTAATTATGTTTGTAATAGATATGCTTTTATCACCAACTGCAAATAGTACAGAATATATACAAAAAAATATTGTTATGGATGAAAAAGGAAATGTTACATATGAAGTTGTTAAAAATGAAGATTATCCAGGAAAATTAGTGCAAACTATTTGTAAAACAATTAGTAACTTTAATCCAGTAAGTCAAGCGATAGAAATATCAGGAAATAAAATAAATATGAATGAAGAAGATTTTAATAATATGAAAGTATATCCTTTGTATTTCTTAGGATTAATAATTATTATAACTGCAATAGGAATATATTTATTTAATATAAAAGAATTAAAATAGGAGGAGAAATGTGATTTGGCTTTATTTAATAAGTTTTTTGTTAATGATTATAATAGTATTTATGATAATAAAAATATATCTGATGAAAAAATCAATTAAAGAAATAAGAACAAAAATAAAAGAAATATTAAAATCAGATACAAACAGTTTATTAACAATATCTTCTAATGATAAAGAAATAAAAGAATTAGCAAATGATTTAAATAAAGAATTAAAAGTTTTAAGAAAAGAAAGAATTAGATACGAAAATGGAAATCAAGAGATAAAAAGAGCTATCACAAATATTTCTCACGACATAAGAACTCCACTTACTGCAATAATGGGATATATAGATTTAATAAAAGAAGAAAAAGAAGAATCTAAACAAAAAGAATATATAGAAATAATAGATAAAAAGACAAGTGAATTAAAAGAAATTACAGATGAATTGTTTGATTTTTCAAAAACAATGGATATTGGAAATAAAGTAAAAAAAGAGATTTGTTGTTTAAATGATATTTTAGAAGAATCTTTGGCGAGTTTTTATAATATTTTTAAAGAAAGAAAAATATGTCCTAAAGTGGAAATAACAAAGGAGAAAATTTATAAAAAATTAGATAAAATTACAATTACAAGAGTATTTGAAAATATTTTATCAAATGTAAGTAAATATAGTGAAGGAGACTTAAAAGTAACACTTGAAAAAGAAGGAAAGATTACATTTGTAAATAAAACAACATCTTTAGATAAAACAACTGTAAATAAAATATTTGATAGATATTTTACAGTAGAAAATGCAAGAAAATCAACTGGAATTGGATTATCTATTGCAAAAGAATTAATAGAACTAAATGATGGTAAAGTTTCAGCTAAATACATAAATAATTATTTGATAATAGAAATAGAGTTTAATTAAAAAAGCAAGTAGTTATTGATAATTACTTGCTTTTATGCTAGAATTTTTTTAAGAAAAAAGGGGGAATGTTTATGAAGAAAAAAGTGAAAAAAATAATATTACTAATTATTTTAATATTATTAATAATTTTTTTATTAATAGCAGGATTTTTTGTAATTAATTATATAGAAGTATATAGTTTTACAGTATCAGAAATAGATGGAGATTCAGTAACCGGAATAGACATAACTTCAGAACGTGTGAAAAATATAAGTGACGAAAATACAAGAATAAAAGATGCAAATGGAAAAGATATAAATTTTTCACAAGTGAATATAGGAGATAATATATATGTTCAAGATGAAGAAATGTTTGCAGGAAATGTTGATAAAAGATTTGTTTTAGCTAATGTAACAAATATAGAGAATGGAAATATTAGTGTTAAAGTGCCAGATTATTCATATTATTCATTTAAAGCAGATAAAAATAAATTATCTAAATTAAATTTAGGAGATACTATAAGAGTAATAGATTGGCCAGATTGGATTCAATATGATGTAGCATTTTCTAAAAGTGGTTATTCTGTAGAAAAATTAGATAATGTTATTTGGATGACGAAATTAAAACAAGATTCTGAAGAACTTGAATTAATAAATAATGTAAATAAAAAAGCAATTAAAGAAGCGGTAGTTATAAGGGTAAACAAGGATAGTTTAGATGCTATGGGATTAGAAGATACAACAGATTTATTTACAGTTAGTTTTTCAAAAGAAGGTAATATTGGATTTAAAGAAGGACAAGAAATATTAATATATTTTAATGGAAATATTGCTCAAGGTGTAGAAGAAAAAGAAATTACTGAAGTAGAGAAAATAGAAATTACTAAAAATCAAAGTGAAATTCAAATACCTAGAGAAGTATTAATGAATTTTTATAGTTCATATGATAATGTTAAGATTTCAGTTGATTATATAAATAAAAATGGATTATCATTTACAATAAAAGATATGAATAAATTAAAATATGATTATCCTAGTTCGTATACTTTACTTAAGAAAAATGTAAAATCAGAACCATCAGAAACACAAGGAAATGGATATTCACAAATACGGAGGATATGCTTTTGATTGGGAAGAAGTACAAAAAATTTCAGAAATAGAGAGTGATACAACAGAAAAAATTGAAAATATTGATGAAAATACAATTAGAAAAGTATATGATTGGACAAATCTATATGGAGAGTTAAACAGCGGAGAATATGAGTTTTTATTATCAGGAGATAATTCAACACAAATAAGAATTTATTTTACAATAAATGAAAGTGGAGAAGTTTCTGATATTGATGTAAATGTTAATAAACAGCGTTAAATAATATTATAATAAAAAATTTATTGTATTATGGACTTGAAAAAGTGTATAAAATGTAGTAGAATACAATAGTAGTACAAATTTAGTATTACTGTTGTATTTTTTTATCAAAAAGTTTAATTCTTAAAATTCCAGGAAAATTAAATTAAAAATGAAAAATAAAGAAAGAAGGTGAAAAAAGAAGAAATATAGAGAAAAGTATATTAAAAATTATATATTTATATATAAAGAAATATTGACTTTGAAAATAATAAAATCTATAATGAAAGGAGAATGTAATGGTAATATTTACAATAGTAGATTTTTGGAAATATGATAATAAATTTCCAAAAGATAATACATTAGGAGAAGAAAAAGTAGAATATAAATTAACGGAAGAAAATAAAAAAACGCATCAATACCATGATAAAATCTTTAAAGAAATACTAGATGATAAAAGTGAATTTGTAAGATTTATAAAGAAATATGTAGAAGAAATAAAAATAAAGGAGGAAGAAATAGAAAAATATAATAGAAAATTTATAAAAGGAAATTTTAAAGTAAGAGAATCAGATATAATATATAAAGTAAAAAATAAAGAGATATTTATAATAGTAGAACATCAAAGTAAAATAGATTATGAAATGCCAGAAAGGATGGCGGAATATTGTGTAGAACTAATAAGAAGTAGAAAACCAAAAAGTAGATTTGAAGAATCACCATTAATATGTCCAATAGTAATATATACAGGAAGAAAGAGATGGGATGCAGAAAGGACGATAAAACAAGAAAATGGAGAAGAATATGGAATAAAGGAATTAGAATATCCAACATATAATTTAGTAGATATAAATGATTATACAAAAGAGGAATTATTAGAAGAAAGAACAGGAATATCAAAAGCAATGTTATTTGAGAAAATAGAAACCAAGGAAGAAATAGAAGAAGAACTAAAAGAAATAATAAAAAGAGGAGCAAGTAAAGAAGAAAAGAAATATTTAGAATTAATATTAGAATATTCAAATGATATAGCAAAGAAATTAGGAGAAGATACAATAAAGAAATATCAAGAAAAAATAGAAGGAGGAGATAGTATGACAAATTTTGAAAAGTTATATATAGAACTTTTGGATGACAAATATGCAAAAGGAATGAAAGAAGGAAAAGAAAATGGAAGAAAAATAGGAATAATACAAGTGGCAAGAGAAATGGTAAAAAATAAAATGAAAGATAGTGACATAATAAAAATGACACATATTAGTGAAGAAGAATTGGAAAAATTAAAAATGCAAGTGAGTTAATAGAAATAAAATGATATATAAATAAAGCAAGTAATTGTTGATAATTACTTGCTTTTGTGATATTATGTGAGCATATAAAATAATTATAAGATAGGAGTGATTTTTATGAAAAAAGATTTAGGAGTACATCCATATCTATTTCCAATGCCAGTATTAATGATTGCAACATATGGAGAAAATGACAAAGTAGATGTAATGAATATGGCATGGGGAGGAATTTGCGACAATAATAAAGTTGCTTTAAATATTACAGAATCACATAAAACATCAAAAAATATAAAAGAAAGAGGAGCATTTACAATAAGTATTGCAGATATAGACCATCTTGAAGAATCAGATTTCTTTGGAACAGCTACAGGAAATACAATGGAAGATAAATTTGAAAGAACAAATATGCATGCAGTAAAAAGCACAAGAGTTGATGCACCTATAATAGAAGAATATCCTATAACATTAGAATGTAAAGTAATAAAAGCAGAAAATGATGTAAGCGGATTTAGAGTTGTAGGAGAAATAGTAAATGTAATAGCAGACGAAAAGGTTTTAGATGAAAATGGAAAAGTAGACCCAACTAAATTAAATGCGTTTGTATTTGACCAATTTCAAAATGGATATTATGCAATAGGAAAGAAAGTTGGAGAAGCTTGGAAAAGTGGAAAGAAATTTATGTAATAAAAAACTAAAGTAAGAAGGAGAAACAAATGAAAGATTATTTTGGATATGAAGGAAAAAAATGTGTAGTAACAGGAGCTTCAAGTGGAATGGGAAAAGCAACTGTAGAAATGTTAGTAGATTTGGGAGCAAAAGTGTATGCAGTAGATTTAAATGAATGTAATGTAAATGGAATAGAAAAGTTTTTAAAATGTAATTTAGCAAAAAAAGAAGAAATTGATGATTTATTTAAAGATTTACCAGAAAAAATAGATTCATTTTTTGGCGTTGCAGGACTTTCTGGTTCAAAAACAGATTATATGACAACATTTAATTGCAATTATACAGCTAATATGTATATAACATTAAAATATTTGAATGAAAGAATGGAAAATGGTGGAACAATTGCATTTGTGACATCAACAGCAGGATTAAATTGGAAATCTTATAAAAAAGAACAAAATAAGGTAGTACATAGTAAAACATGGGAAGAAGTAGAAAAATTAGTAATGCCACTTGCAAAAATTGCACCAGCAACTATGGCTTATATGTATTCAAAAAGATGTTTATCACAATTTATATGTGAGCAAGCAGTTGAATTTGGAAAAAAAGGTATTAGGATGAATAACGTAATGCCAGGTTCAACAGATACAGGGATGAAAGATGAATTTGAAAAAATGGCAGGAGGAAAAGAAGCATTGTTAGAAGAAACAGGAGTAGCAAAAAGATTAGCAACTCCAGAAGAAATGGCAAAACCATTAGTATTCTTAAACTCAGATATGGCAACATTTATATCTGGAATAGATTTATGTGTAGATTCTGCAGATAATTGCATGAAAATACTAAAACTAAAGAAAGATAAAGAAGCAGTTCCGGCTACAAATAAACTAATTTTAAGAATTGCTAAAAAAATGATGGATAAAGGAAATAAAAAGTTAAACGAGAAAAATTAAGGAGGAAAAAGAGTGGATAAATATCTTAAATTGTTAGAAAACAAGGAGTTAACAAGAGAAGAGTTTTTACCAGTATGGGAAGAGTTTAAAGAAGATTTAAATTCAGGAAAAGTAAGAGTAGCAGAAAAACAAGAAGGAGAATGGAAAGTAAATACTTGGGTTAAACAATTCATTCTTCTAGGATTTAAATATGGCGAAGTAATAAAATTTGAAGATGGAACAATAGATAAAGATACTATGGGAGAAAGAAAAGTAGCTTTAGAGGATAAAGTAAGAGTAGTATCAAAAACTGTATCAATAAGAGATGGAGTATTTATAGGAAAAGGTGTTACATTTATGCCACCATGTTACACAAATATAGGAGCATATATTGATGAAGGTTCTATGGTAGATTCATTAGCTTTAGTAGGTTCATGTGCACAAATAGGAAAAAATGTGCATTTAGGTGCAGGAGTAATAATTGGAGGAGTATTAGAACCAGTAGGAGCATATCCTGTAATAATAGAAGATAATGTATTTGTTGGAGCAGGTTCACAAATAACAGAAGGAACAATCGTAAAAGAAGGAGCAGTAATAGGTGCAGGAGTTACAATTACAGGAAGTACACCAGTTTATGATAATGTAAAAGGAAATATTATTACTCCAAATGAAAATGGTCAAATAGTAATACCAAAAGATGCAGTAGTAATACCAGGAACAAGAGATGTTAAATCAAATATAGAAGGAGTTACTTTATCAAAATCAATTCCAATGATTATAAAATATGGAAGTAAAGTAGTGTTAGAAGATTTATTAAGACCATAATGATATTTGATGTCTCTTATGCAATGTTTTGAAAGAAGGAAATAAAATGGCTTGGGTAAATGAAAATTTTTTAAAATTAGAAAACGATTATTTATTTTCTAATATAACAAACAAGAAAAATGAATATGAAAAAAATAACCCAGATAAAAAAGTTATAAATTTAGGAATTGGAGATGTATCACTTCCACTTGTTCCTAAAGTAATAGAAGAAATGAATAAAGCTACTTTAGAAATGTCTAAAAAAGAAACATTTAGAGGTTATGGAGTAGTTCAAGGTTATAGTTTTTTAATAGATAGGATTTTAGATGTTGAGTATAAAAAAAGAGGTGTAGACCTACAAGAAGACGAAGTATTTATAGCATCAGGAACTAAAGGAGACCTTGCAGGAATTGCTGATTTGTTATCAATAGAAAATAGAGTAGCATTAATGGACCCAGTATATCCAGCATATAGAGACGTAAATATAATGATGGGAAGAACAAATATTGTATATTTAAATGGAACTGAAGAAAATGGATTTGTACCAGAAATTCCAAAAGAACATATTGATATAATATATTTATGTTCTCCTAATAATCCAACAGGCACAGTTTTAACTAAAAAACAGTTGGAGGATTGGGTAAAATATGCTAAAGAAAATAATTCAATAATTTTATATGATTCAGTATATGAAATATTTATTGAAGATGAAAATATTCCACATAGCATATATGAAATAGAAGGCGCAAAAGATGTAGCTATTGAATTTAGAAGTTATTCAAAATTAGCAGGGTTTACTGGTGTAAGATGTTCTTTTACTGTTGTGCCAAAAAGCTTAAAAGCGTTTAATCAAAATGGAGAAAAAATTGAATTAAATAGTTTATATAGAAGAAGACAAAGCACAAAATTTGGAGCAGCACCATATATAACTCAAAGAGCAGCAGAAGCTGTATATACAGAAGAAGGACAACAGGAGATAAAGGAAAATATAAAATATTATAAAGAAAATGCAAAATACATAAAAAGTGAATTAGAAAAAATTGGATTTACTGTATATGGCGGAATTAATTCACCATATATTTGGTTAAAAATACCACAAAATATGAATTCGTGGGAATTTTTTGATAAACTATTAAATGAGGCAGCGGTTGTTGGAACACCAGGAGTAGGATTTGGAAAATGTGGTGAAGGTTTTTTTAGGCTAACAGCTTTTTTAAGTAAAGAAGATACTAAAGAGGCTATAGAAAGAATAAGCAAATTGTTTAAATAAGAAGGTAAAGGCTATGAATATTGAAAAAATAGTAGAAGATTTAAAGCCACAAATGAAAATAGATAAAGAATATTTGTGGAATCATCCAGAGAAGGGTTTAAATGAATTTAAAACTTCAGAATATATATTAAAAAGACTAAAAGAAATGGGATATACAGACATAAATAATAATATATATGCAACAGGAATAATTGCAACATTAAGAGGAAAAAAAGAAGGTCCATGTATTCTTTTTAGAACTGATATGGATGCTGTTGTAATGGATGAAACTGGAAGAACTAAGCATGCATGCGGGCATGATGCTCATATGACTATTATGCTTTCTTTAGCAAAGATATTGATTGATAATAAAGATAAAATAAAAGGAACAGTAAAGTTACTTTTTCAACCAGATGAAGAAGGAAATGCAGGAGCAAAATTTATGGTTCAAAATGGAGCTTTAGAAAATCCAAAGGTTGATAAAGCATTTGCAATTCATGTATGGGGGCAATTAAAAGAAGATACGATAGCTATAAAAGAAGGAACTATTATGGCATCATCAGACCCGTTTGATGTAATTATACATGGAAAAGGTGGGCATGCAGCAATGCCTGAAAATTGTATAGACCCAATATATATTGCAAATAAAATAGGAATAGCTTTAAAAGAAATGGCAAAGATAGATGTAGAGCCAGAAAAAAGAGCTGTTCTTGGAATAACTGCTATAAGTGGAGGAAAGACAAATAATGTAATACCGGATAAAGTATATATGAAAGGTATTTGTAGAACTAATAATAATGAAGTAAGGAAAAGAAGTAAAAAAGAGTTACTAGAAAAAATAGAAACTATTGCAAAAGACATGGGAGGAAAAGCAGAAGTAAAGTTTTTAGTGGAATATCCAGTAACAGTAAATTCTAAAAAAGAAGCTAAAGAGTTACAAGAATTAGCAACAAAAGTGGTAGAAAATGTTGATACAACTTATCAAACAACAGCATCAGAAGATTTTTCATATTATTTAGAAAAAGTTCCAGGTGCTATGATGCTTGTAGGTTGTGGAAGAGATAAATTTCATGCTCAACATAGTGAAGATTTTTCTGTTGGTGAAAATGCAATTTTAATAGGAACTCAAATGTTTTATGAAATAGTAAAAAAATATTTGATGTAAAAAGATTATAAAAAAGACAACTAATTATTTTTTTAGCTGTCTTTTAATATTTTTTATTAAATTTTTGTTAGTTTTGTAATTTCTTTTTGTGATAATCCAGTTAATTCTGAAATTTCTTCTATTGATATATTTTTATTTAACATTTTTTTTGCAATTTCTCTTTTAGTTTCGTTTTGGGCGGTAAGTTTTATTGAAGCTTTATCGTGTTCTGCACCTTCTCTCCAATCAGCAATTCTTTGCATTATTTCATCATTACTAATTTCTTCTAGTTTATTTTTAGCCTCTTTTATTCCTTTATTTTCTTCCATTATCTTTTCCATCTCTTCTGATTCTGGATTATCTATAAAATATAGCCAATCGAGTAATTTATCATTTTTGTTTACGTTCTTTTTATAGATTTTTGATAATTCTATTATATCTACCTCCATAAATTCTGTCAAGATATGTTTTCTATTCAACAAAATTAGAATCATAGATAAAAGAAAGTTTATTTTGAAGTTTTTATCTTTTAAAATTTCTTTGTAAAGTTAGTAGTAAATGAAAAAAAACTATGATATAATAAGGAAGATTTTTAAGGAGGAAAACATTTTGGATAAATTTGTATTAGTAGATGGAAATAGTATAATGAATAGAGCGTTTTACGGAATAATGGGAAGTAAAATGTTAACAACAAAAGATGGGAAATATACAAATGCAGTATATGGATTTTTAGCAATAATGTTTAAATTATTAGAAGATGTAAAACCAAAATATATGGCAGTAGCATTTGATTTAAAAGCACCAACAGCAAGACATAAAATGTATGAAGGATATAAAGCAAATAGAAAAGGAATGCCAGATGAATTAGCAGAGCAAATGCCAATAATAAAAGAAATATTAAGAGCAATGAATATAGATATAGTAGAAAAAGAAGGATATGAAGCAGACGATGTCTTAGGAACATTATCTCGTTATGGAGAAAAACATAAATTAGAAGTAGTAATATTGTCTGGAGATAGAGATACATTTCAGTTAGCAACAAATAAAGTAACAATAAGAATACCACATACAAAAGGAGGAAAAACAGAAACAGACGAATATAACAAAGAAAAAATAATAGAAAAATATGGAATAAAGCCAAAACAATTAATAGATGTAAAAGGATTACAAGGAGACACATCAGATAATATACCAGGAGTACCAGGAGTAGGAGAAAAAACAGCTTTAAAATTAATACAAGAATATGGTTCAATAGAAAATTTATATAAAAAAATAGAAGAAGGAAAAGATGACTTAAAAGGAAAACAAAGGGAAAAAATAGTAGAGAATAAAGATTTAGCTTTTCTTTCAAAAACATTAGGAACAATAAATTTAGAAGTACCAATAGAAGATAATTTAGAAGATTTTAAAGTAGAAGAATGGGATAAACCAAAAGTATATGAAATATTTAAAGAATTAAACTTTAATCGTTATATAGACCGTTTCTCTTTAAGAAGTGGGGAAGAAACAAAAGCAGAAGAAAAACAAGAAGAACAATTTAAAATGGTAGAAAAGACAAAAGAAGAAATAATTAAATTCATAAAAGAACAAAAAGAAATGATATTCTATTTTGTAACACAAAAATTAGAAGATGAAGAAAAGATAATTAAAGAAAAAATAAAAGGCATAAGTATATATAATAAAGAAAAATCTGAAGTATATTATATTGAATTAACTGATGACCTAAATAGTATAAAAGAAATATTAGAAGACAAAGAAATAAAAAAAATAGGGATAGATTTAGGAAGAGAATACATATTATTGAAACAAGAAAATATTAATTTAGAAGGAATATATTATGATATAGCAATAGCTGCATATATATTAAATCCAACAAATAATAAATTAAAAATAAAAGACTTAATAGAAAGATATTTAGAAATAGATTTAAGTGAGTATGAAAGCGAAGAAAATAAACAAGAACAAATAAATTTATTTGAAGAAAACAGTAATCAAGACAATGTAGATGAAAACTTAATAAAAGAAGTAAGTTTATATGCATATGCAATAGGAAAAATAAAAGAAATAACAGAACAAAAATTAAAAGAAATAGATTGCCTAGATTTATTCTATAAAATAGATATGCCAACAGTAGAAGTATTATCAAATATGCAATGGAATGGAATGTATGTAGATAAAGAAGAATTAGAAGACTTTGGAAAAGAATTAACAGAAAAATTAGAAACAATAACAAAAATAATCTATGAAATGGCAGGAGAAGAATTTAATATAAATTCAACAAAACAATTAGGAGAAATTCTATTTGAAAAAATGCAATTGCCAGTAATAAAGAAAACAAAAAATGGATATTCAACAGATGTAGATGTATTAGAAAAACTAAAGAAAAAACATCCAATAATAGAACAAATATTAGAATATAGACAACTTATGAAATTAAATTCTACATATGTAGAAGGTTTAAAGCCATATATAAATCCAAAAACCAAAAGAATACATTCATTTTTCCACCAAACAATAACAGCAACAGGAAGAATAAGTTCAACAGAACCTAATCTTCAAAACATACCAACTAGATTTGAATTAGGAAAAAGAGTAAGAAAGGTATTTAAGCCAGAGAATGGATATGTATATGTAGATGCAGATTATTCACAAATAGAATTAAGAGTATTAGCTTCAATATCAGGAGATAAACATATGATAGAAGCATTTAAAGAAGGGCAAGATATTCATAAACAAGCTGCATCAAAAGTGTTTAAAACACCAATAGATGAAGTAACAAAAGAGCAAAGAAGTAATGCAAAAGCTGTAAACTTTGGAATAGTATATGGTATAAGTGACTTTGGATTAGCAGAACAACTAGGAATAGGAAGAAAACAAGCAAAAGCATATATAGATGAATATTTAACACAGTATTCAGGAATAAAAAAATTTATGGATAATATAAAAGAAGAAGCGAAAGAGAAAGGATATGTAGAAACATTATTTCATAGAAGAAGATATATACCAGAATTAAAATCAAATAATTATATGGTAAGACAATTTGGTGCAAGGGCAGCAATGAATACACCAATACAAGGAACCGCAGCAGATATAATGAAAATAGCGATGATAAAAGTTTATAATGAAATAAAGAAAAGAAAATTAAAATCAAAAATAGTATTACAAGTACATGATGAAATGATGATAGAAGCACCAATAGAAGAAAAAGAAGAAATAAAAACAATAATTAAAGATTGTATGCAAACAGCAACTGAGCTAAAAGTACCACTAATAGTAGAAATATCAGAAGCAAATAATTGGTATGATTGTAAATAAAGTCTTATTGGAGTCATTTTAAATTTAAAGAGGGATGTTTTTTCAAGCAAAGGAGAGAGAAACCAGTTTTGAAAAATAAAAAAATACTGATTTTTGTTGCAATTATTATTTTTATAATTGCTTTAGTGTTTATCTTTAAAAACAAAATATTAAAAATAATATATCCAAAAACATATCAAGAAATAGTTTCAATTTATGCTGAAAAATATAATGTAGATGAAAATTTGGTATTTGCAGTGATAAAAGCAGAAAGTAATTTTCAAGAAGAAGCTGTTTCACATAAAAGTGCAATTGGACTTATGCAACTTATGGAAGAAACAGCTATAGATGTTGCAAGAAAATATGGAATATCAATTGATTTTGAGAATGCCCAAGAAGAAATTTCAAATATACAAAATAATATAAACATAGGAACAAAATATTTAAGCGTATTACTAGAACAATATGGAAATAAAGAAGTTGCAGTTGCAGCATATAATGCAGGAATTGGAACAGTTGATAATTGGATAGAAAAAGGAATAATAAAAGCAGATGGAAGTGATATTGAAAACATTCCATACAAAGAAACTAATAATTATGTAAGGAAAATATTAAGAAATTATAAAATTTACCAAGAATTGTATGAATAACTAGACAAATGAGAAAAAATTAAATAGAATATGGGATATAAAAGGAGTAATTAAAATGCTATTAGAACAATTAGTATTTACATTTATTTCATTTGCCATATTTGTATATATGTTTCTTAGAATGATAAGAAGAAATGATACAAGTTATGTTATTGTCCTGGTTTTAGAAGCGATGGGAATAGCACTAAACTTTTTGGAAGTATTATTTTCTATAGATTTAAATATATTATTTGTGATATTAAAATATATTTTAGCTATAATAATTCCAATACTTGTTATTATTTTAGAAAAAAGAGAAATATACTTATATGAGCTAATTGACTTTACAAAAGCTAAAATTTACTTTATGTTTGAAAACAATAAAAAAGCAAAAGAAGCATTACTAGATTTATTAGATAAAAATCCCAATAGTTATAAAGCACATAGATTACTTGCAGAAATTTATGAAAAAGAAGGCGGAATGAGAAAAGCAATAGATGAATACGTACAAGCAATTGACTTAAATAAACAAGATTTTGATTCATATTATAAAGTTGCAGAATTGTTAAATGGTTTAGATAAAAAAGAAGAAGCAACACAGATGTTATTTAATTTATTAGATAAAAAGCCAGAAAATTATGAAGCAAGTATTTTACTTCGGAGATATATTAATAGATTTAGAAATGTATAAAGAAGCAGTAAATGTATATCAAGATGCTTTAAAATATAATCCGCATAGTTATGATTTGAATTATAGTTTAGGAATGGCATATACAATGTTAAATGATTTTCAAAATGCAAAAATATGTTATGAAAAAGCAGCTCAAATTAATACAGTAGCATATCTTGCAAAATATAATTTAGCGGAGATAGCGTTAATATATAAGGATATTAAAGAAGCAGAAAAAAGATTTTTAGAAGCTGTAGAAGATGATGAGTTATCAGCTGATGGTTATTATGAATTATCAAAAATAGCTTTGATGAATGGTGATAAAGATACAGCAATTAAATATGTGAATTTAGCAATTGATATAGATAGTGAAAAAATAGTAGCAAGAGTAAAAAAAGAACCGATTTTTATACCAATTATGGCAAGAATTTCAATACCATTTAATCTAGAAAGTAGAAAAGGCAAAGAAGATAAGATAACTAAAAAAGAGGAAAAAGTAAAAGAACATTTAGAAGAGATGTCAGAAATTACAAGGCATTTAAGTTATAATGATATAAATCTATTAAAAACAGATATTCAAGGAAGAACCAAAAAACAAGAAAAGGAAGAACAAATAGAAGAACAAAAAGAAAGACAAGAATAAAAAATTCATAAAATCCTAAAAAAACAATATAATAAAACATAAGGAGGGATTTTATGAATAAAAAATTTGCTGTAATTGGTGGAGATTTAAGAATAATAAAATTAGTTAAAATGCTGGCAGAAGAAGAAAATATTATTTATACATTTGGATTAGAAAAAGCCGAAGAACTAAAAGATGATGAAAATATAATCTTTTCAGAAAAATTAAGTAAGGCAATACCAGAAGATGTGGAAGTAGTAATAGGACCAATTCCTTTTTCAAGTAATGGAGTAAATATAAATGCACCTTTTAGCGATAATGAAATTTCAGTAAGGGAACTTATACATTATTTAAATGCTAAAATATTAATTGCAGGAACTATTTCTCCAGATGTGTATAATTTAGCAAATGATGAATATATCGAAATAATAGATATTATGAAAAGGGAAGAATTAGCAGTATTAAATACAATATCAACAGCAGAAGGAGCAATAGAAATTGCAATTGCAAATACAAATAAAATAATACATGGAAGTAATGTATTAATATTAGGTTTCGGAAGAATAGGAAAAGTATTGGCAAGAAAGATGGCAGGATTATCTGCAAAAGTTACTTGTGCTGCTAGGAAAGATGAAGACTTAGCTTGGATTAGAGCATATGGTCATAATGAAACAAATATAAATAATTTAGGAGAAAATCTATCAAAATATGATATCATAATTAATACAGTACCACATTTGATTTTAACTCAAGAAAGATTAAAATATGTAAAAGATGATGCACTTTTAATAGATTTAGCATCAAATCCAGGAGGTATTGATAAAAAAACAGCAAAAGAAAGAAATTTAAAATTAATATGGGCATTAGCATTGCCAGGAAAAGTTGCACCAGTTACAACTGCTGAATTTATAAAAGATACAATTTATAATATATTAAGAGAAATATATAAAAAATAAAACAAAGGAAGGTAAGAAGAATGATAGGAGAACTTTTTAAAGCATGTATATTTGGAATAATAGAAGGAATTACAGAATGGTTACCAATTAGTAGTACAGGACATTTGATACTAGCAGAACAATTTATAAAATTCAATCAAGTTTCCCCAGAATTTTGGAGTATGTTTCAAGTTGTAATACAATTTGGTGCCATTCTAGCTGTTGTAATATTATATTTTAAAAAGATATGGCCTTTTACTAAAGATAAAGAAAAGGCTATAAAGAAAAAAGGAATTTTATCATATTTTGATAAAAATATAATGAATTTATGGGGAAAAATTCTAGTTGGTTGCATACCGGCTGCAATAATAGGATTATTATTTGATGAAGTATTTGAAGCATTATTTTATAATCCAATTTGTATAGCAATTGCTTTAATTGTATTTGGTATAGCATTTATTGTTATTGAAAATTGGAATAAAAGTAGAAGAGCAAAATTAAAAGAAACAAATTCAGATATTACATATAAAGATGCTATTATAATAGGAATATTCCAATTACTTGCTGCAATATTCCCAGGAACATCACGTTCAGGAGCAACAATTATTGGAGGATTGTTAATAGGTCTATCAAGAGCAAATGCAGCTGAATTTACATTTTACTTAGCAATACCTACAATGCTTGGTGCAAGTTTATTGAAATTAGTTAAATTTGGATTTGGATTCACTGGAATAGAAATAGCTGTATTATTAGTAGGAATGTTAGTTTCATTCTTAGTTTCAGTAGCTATTATAAAATTCTTAATGAATTATATTAAAAAACATAATTTTAAAGTATTTGGTTATTATAGAATAATACTTGGAATTATAGTTCTTGCTTACTTCTTAATATAATAAAAATAAAAGTGGTTTTCTTAATTTAAAGAAACCACTTTTTCTTTTTAAAGAATATTTTTTAATTTGTATAAAGGATATATAGTACGTATTCTTTTAATATCCAATTTCCTAATTCACAAAAAGAGTATTATAAAACCAAAAAGAAGTGTTTTTAAAAATGCTTTTTCGTGTAAAAATCAGATGATTTAACTTTAAGGACTGTAAAATATACAGGACAAGTTATTTGAGATAAATTGCCACACTTTTTGATAATCTCCATAATATTTTCCTTAAAATATGTGTATTTATATATTTTTTTCATAAAATTGTAACCCAAAATAAAAGATGGCTTAGCTATTAAAACCAAACCATCTTGTTCGAATGAGTATTTATAGAGATTTATTACTTCAAAGCCTCTTGTATAGACTTAGGCAAATCTTCAAAAAACATAAAACTTGTACATTTGCATTTAGGATTAGCACAAGTATAAAAATAACAATCCATAGAAAAGTTATTCTTATGCTTAAAGTCCTTAGGAGTAACACCAAGTATGGTCTTACAAATAGGACAAGTGATCTTTGGCAATTTGCTGTTCTTGGAAATCTCCATTTATTCTCCTTAAAATATGTGTAATTATATACATATTTGTACCAAAAAAATGATACAAAAATATTATACTACAATTTACATAAAAATGCAATAAAAAGAAGAGGCTTTCAAAAAGAAAGCCTCCAATTTTAGAGAATTATTACTTCAGAATTTGCTTGAACTCAGGGGATAGTTCTCTAGAAGTAATCTGGTTTGCAGTGTAGCAATTAGGACATGTGAAAGAATAGGTATAAGGTAAATACTTAAATAAGTCATTTGGCCTAATTGTAACTTTTTCCTCACAATATCCACAGGTTACTTGCATAGTAGCAGAATCCCTGTCAACCATAGTAGTAGTCATAATAATACTCCATTTAATATGTTTAATTGTACATATGTATATCAAAAATTGATATACATATATTATACTACAATTCACGTAAAAATTCAAGTACTATTCAATTTAAGTTTCGGTATTTTGCAAAAAAGTGAATTAAAAAAGTAAATTCTATTCTAATAAAAGTAAATAGATTTTAATTGTATTTTAATAGTTATTGTAAGATTAAAGGAAAGTTTGTATAATATAAATATAGGTGCTTCTTGAGAAAGAAGGTATTTTATGAATTTTAATGGTAAACATCTTTCTTTGGAAGATAGAAAAATTATTGAACAAAATATTTGCAAAGGATTAAGAAAATTTGAAACTGCTAAAGAACTTAATAAAAGTCAATCTACAATAGGAAAAGAAATTAAAAAAAATAGAAAACGTAAATATTCTTTAGTAGACACTCCACCTTGGAATTGTAAATTCTTTAAAGATTGTATGGTCTGTACTAGTAGATGTAATCATTTTGAAGAAATATCTTGCAGTAGAAGAGATAGGTTTGTCGGTGCTTGTAATTGTTGCCCTAATATTAAGAAATGTAAACTTTCTAAATACTTCTACTATGCAAACGTTGCTCAAAAAAATTATGAATATACTTTAAAGGATGCTAGAGAAGGTGTTAATTTAAACACTACTGAACTTTATGAATTAGCTCATATAATATGCCCTTTAATTAAACAAGGTCAGTCTATTTACACAATTTTACAAAATCATAAGGAAATTACTCAATGTGAAAAAACAATTTATACATACATAGAAATGGGGCTATTTAAAGATTGGGGTGTTACTAACCTTGATTTACGTAGAAAAGTTACTAGAAAACTAAAAAAGAAAAAACTTAAGAAAAGAGCAGAACCAGCAGACTATACTGGGAGAAAATATGAAGATTATTTAGAATTTATTAAAAATAATCCTTCTTCTCCTACAACAGAAATGGATACTGTATACAATCATCAAGAAGGTCCATTTATTCAAACTTTCATTTTTGAAAATACTGGTCTTATGATAGGAATTCTAAAACAACATAAAACTGCTGAGGAAATGTCCGATTCTTTGAATTATTTTCAAGATATTTTATCTAATGAAATGTTTGAAAAATTATTTGGACTATTACTAACGGATAGAGGTTCTGAATTTGCTAAACCAAATCTTTTTGAAATAAATCATGAAACTGGTGAAATTAGAAGTAAGATTTTCTATTGTGATGCTCAAATGGCAAGTCAAAAACCTCATGTTGAAAACAATCACATCTTTATTCGTGATATTATTCAAAAGAAAAAGAGTATGAAAGATTTAACACAGGACAAGCTCGATTTAATGTTTTCTCACATTAATTCAGTACCTAGAAAATCATTAGGTGGTAAAACTCCTTATGAAGCATTTGAATTTTTTTATAGTAAAGAAACATTAGATAAATTACATATACAAAAGATAGAAAAAGATAAGGTTACACTACAACCTTATCTTCTTAAATAATGATAAACATTTCTCTATAACATAAGCAAGAAGCACCTATGGCTAATTTAATATGCCTCTGTTGAGAGCACAAATCAAGTGAATAGAAATTAATCTTACACGAAAAAAATTAGTTTAAATTCACTCGCTTAAACTCGCCCTTTTTTCTTGTTTATATTTTCATTTTACACAAAAATTAAAGAAAAAGCAATCCTTTTCACTAAATTAAATCCGTTTAAATAGCATTTAACCGGTAATTAGAAGTTACTTTTTCTAAATATATTTTACTTTTTCAATTGACCTATTTTGCAAAAATAATTTTATAAAAATAATAGAATTGGTAAAATATGTATATTATTAAATACTCTTTTACTAATTCTATTTTTTTAACATCACTTAATAAACCTAATCAAAAATTAGGTTTATTACCATATTATGGAATTGAATTTATAGCAGAGAAAGTTGACCATCGTATACTTTTGTTTTTCTTATTTCTTCCCAGCCTCTTATTCCAGTCCTTGCATACGACAGTATATTATATATTCCTCTTGCTATCTGATAGAACCATAAATATACTTTCTCTTTTAGTGATTTTGACTCTTTTATTATTTTATTTATAAATTCTCGTTTCCCTATTTTCTCACATAATAAGGCTACTAATCCTATTGTATATGTAACCATTTTATTTAAGTTTCTTATTGCTGTTAAACTTCTTACTCTGAAGTTTTCAAATCTATATTCTTGTTTCTTGAATTTAAAATATTCTTCTATTCTCCATCTATTTATATATCCTCTAGCTATTTTTATTACATCTTCTTTACTATTTATTTCTATATTACTTGCTAACATCATTGGTGTATCACTTAATCCATATATAAATATTAGATTTATCCATTTCTTTTCTGCTGTTATCTGAACTTTTATTACACTTACATAACATTCCTTTTCTTCTCCTTGAAACATTAATTTCATTTTTATTTTTCCTTTGAATGCATCTCTTAATGTAGTTATTTTGTACCATCTGTGGTTGCGATATATTTTTCTTTTTTCTGTTAATCTTATTATAAAATATTGTTTCTCTCTAAAGTAATATCTAAACAGTTCGTTTATATCATATCCTCTATCATGAACGAATATTCCTTTTAATTTTCGTTCTTCTAATAATCCTATAACTTTATCTAATCCTTTCTTCGTTTCTTCATTCCAAGATATAAAATTCTTTTCTGTAGATGAATATATTTTAGAGTAAATACTTATAGGTTGTTTCTTATCTTTAGTTAATCCTACTATTTCTGTATGATGATATCCTTTTTCATAACTTTTATTCCTACTAGAACCATCTCTTACAATTCCTAACTCTTCAAATTTGTTACCTAATGGTTTTATAACATCACTATCATCTATTAAAAAGACAGGATTATCTCCTAATGAGTCCATTACTAAATTACAATAATTATTATCAATTGATTCATCTAAATTTTTAACTAAATTATCACTTAATCTATTAATTGTATTAGCTTTTTTAGTTTTTTCATCAAGAGCCTCAGCAATAGAAGATAAAAGAATATCTTTAGATTTAGAAATACCATAGATCATATCTGTTATAAATTTTAAAATTGGTTTCTTAGAACCTTCACAAATTTTTTTAGAAAATTTTACGATTTCTCTTTTCATTTCATATGTATTTGTAGTAAAATTAATCATAGAAAAAACCTCCAATATTTTGTTTAGTAAAGTTTTTTGTTTTGTAAGTAAACTATATCAAAATATTAAGGTTTTTTCTTTATTTTCACATAAATTTCATAATTCTGTGGATAACCTTTTGGCATTTTCTTAAAAAATACCGAAACTTAAACTATTCAACTTTTCTGTATTTAATTTATGATAAAATCACCTTAAAAGTTTATAAACGAATATTTCACTCTAAATGTATAAAAATGAAAAATATAGCCAAAATAGGAAGGTGGAATATTTAATGTTAAAAGAAAAAGATTTAAAAAGAGCTACTTTAATCGAAGCATGTATAAAAGGACAATGTACTATAAAACAAGTCGCTACTGCTTTAGGTCTTTCTGAACGTCGTGTAAAACAAATTAAAAAGGAGGTAAAAGAAAACGGTGTTAAATCCATTCAACATGGAAATCGTGGTAGGAAACCTAAAAATGCTATATCAGATGAAACAAAAAAGAAAATATTAGAACTTAGAAGCTCTTATAAATATGAATTATCTAATTTTAAACACTTTCAAGAACTTTTAAAAGAACGTGAAAATATTGATATTTCCTATTCTGCTCTTTATAATATTTTAAGAAATGCGGGAATAAAAAGTCCTAAAAAACATAGAAAATCTAAACTTCACCATAGAAGAAAAAGAAAAGAATGTGAAGGTATGATGCTACAAGCTGATGGAACTCCTTTTGACTGGTTTGGTAATGGTGAAAAGTATTCTCTACATGGTTTTATAGATGATGCTACAGGAAAAATAACTGGTCTATATATGTGTAAAAATGAATGTCTTCTAGGATATTTAGAGGTGTTGAGACAAACCTTAGAGAACTTTGGTATACCAATTTCTTTATATCCAGATAAGTATAGCGTGTTTTTTCCGCCAAAAAAAGTTGACGACCACGTAACTATTGAAGAACAGTTAAATGGTCGTGAAAAAGGTATAACACAATTTGGTAGGATTGTAGAAGAATTGGGTATTGAGATGTTTCCGGCTTCTTCTCCACAAGCTAAAGGAAGAATTGAACGTTTATGGGAAACACTACAAAGTAGACTTGTAACAGAATTTAGAATTAATAATATAAAATCTATTGATGAAGCTAATAAATTTTTAATAGATTATATTAAAAAATATAATTCTCAATTTTCTGTATCTCCTACAAACTTAAAAAGTGTATTTCTTAAATTGCCTAAACGATACAACTTAGATGAGCTATTATGTGTTAAATTTGAACGAACTATTGATAATGCTGGTGTATTTTCACTCAACAACAGTAAGTTTCAAATAATAGATAAATCGCTTCCTCCAAAAACCAAAGTACAAATTTATTTAAGTCAAAAAATAGGAATGCGAGTAAAGGCTAACAACAAAATCTACGAAGTACAACCTTTAGAATTAATTTCTAAAGAAAAAATAGATACCAACTCATTAGATTATCATAAATGGTTAGCTGATGTAGTTATTGAGCTTATAAATGAATTTTATTTAAAAGATGCTAAAGCCCTACACGTAAATATCGTTTAATTATATTATTTACAAAATTTTTTAAAATAAACAACAAAATAAAAATCTAAGTCTGTTTATAAAAATAGACTTAGATTATACATACACCATGGTGAAATATTCGCTAATAAAATAAACCTATTTTTTAGTGAAATTTTTTAAAAATTATTGACAGTACTATTCAACTTTTCTATCTCTTCTAAATTCTTGGGTAGTTTGGTTATTACACATTTTTTCATATTCTTTGCATTTTATTTTATAGTCCATTTGCATACAAAGATAACGATAATAGTAATAAGCCTGCTCATATTGCATAATAGGATTAAACATAGGGTCTCTATACAAATCGTTCATATCCATATTTGGGTTATAATCCATAAAGTTTGGATTATAATTATTGTTAAAATCTTTTTCCAATAAAATCATCTCCTATATATCAAAATTAAAAAAAGGTATAAAACTAATAAAAATATATGTATAAATACTTGCAAATATACCTTGAAGTAATTTTCCATAAATGTATGGCTTTATGGATAAATCAGTTTTAGAAGTAATGCTTAAAACTTGAAGTAAAACAGAAATACCACCAAAACCTAATAAAAATGCAGTAAAGATAATATTTATAGAAAGTTTTTTACAAGCAATGCTAGAAATAGTATTTATTCCATTAGTAATTTCTAAAAATCCACTAAGAAGAGGTGCTATAAAAGAGGTATTTATATTTAGAAAATTAAATAAAGGAGAAAGCAACAATGATGCACCATTTAAAATACCGCTTGCTTTTAAGATAGAGATAATACTAGAGAAAATTACAACAAAGCCTCCAATTAGAAGAATAGTAGAAATACTACTTGTAATACTCTTTGCTAAAACTTCACCTAAATTGTTAAAAGTAACATATTTATTTTCGTGTTTATAATAATTTGTTTTAATATTAGTTTCTTCTTTTCTTTTCCAAAATCTAAATAAAAATCCAACTGTAACACATGCTAAAATATGTGTAATAAAAAGAAGAATTCCAATAATAGTACTTCCATACATTAAAATACCAACAGTACCAATTATAAATAATGGACCAGAGTTATTTGTAAAGCTAAGAAGTCTTTCACATTCTTCTTTGGAACATATATTATTTTCTCTAAAAGAACTAGCAATTTTAGCACCAACTGGATATCCACTAATAATTCCCATAATAAATGCAAAAGCACCTTCACCACGAACATTGAAAATTGGTTTCATATATTTATTGAAAACATTACCAATAAGAGATATTAAATTAGTATGCATTAAAGCTTCAGTTGCAACAAAAAAAGGAAAAAGTGAAGGAACTACAGAATTTGCCCATAAAGCTAAACCGTTTTTTACAGCAGGTAAATTACTTTTAGAAAAAATAAGCAATGCAAAAGTAAATCCTAATATAATTAAAGGTAAAATATTTCTTTTTAATTTAATTACATAAAAGCTTGGCTTCAAAACAATCATCCTTTCAATTAAATATATTATTTTTATTATTAATTATTCAAAATAAATAAAATTATAAGTAAATTTGTTTTAAAGTTTTAAGTTACAAGCCTTGTAATTTGAGTGAAAAAATGATATATTAAAATAGAAATTTTTTAAGTAAAAAGCCATATAATTGTAAGGGAAGTGATAACTTGGAATTAAAAGAAAAGATAGAAAACGCAAATTTACATATAGATGAAAATAAAATAAAATATAATGAGCCAATGAGTAAATATACAAGCTTTAAAATAGGTGGACCAGCAGAATGTTTAATAAAAATAGATAATGAAAATGATTTAAAAGAAATTTTAAAATTTGTAAAAGAAGAAAATATAAAACTTACTATTTTAGGAAATGGAAGTAATGTATTAGTTTTAGATAATGGAATTAAAGGAATTACTTTATTGATGAAAATAGAAAAAATAGAAATACAAGAAGAGGGAGAAAAAGTTTTAGTAAAATTAGGTGCAGGAGAAAAAATTGCAAAAGTAGGAAGAATATTTTTAAATAAATCCTTTACAGGTTTTGAAGAAATATCAGGAATACCAGGAACAATTGGTGGAGCAGTAAGAATGAATGCTGGGGCAAATGGAAAAGAAATGAAAGATATTGTAAAAACAGTAACATGTATGGACTTAAGTGGAAATAGAAAAGTTTTTACAAATGAAGAAATGGAATTTTCATATAGAAAAAGTATAATATTTTCTAAAAAATATATAGTTACTGAAGTAGAAATAGAACTAAAAAAAGGAAATGAACAAGAAATAAAAGAAAAGATGGAAGAATATTCAAATTCTAGAAAAGAAAAACAACCATTAGAATATCCAAGTGCAGGAAGTGCATTTAAAAGAGGGGATGGTTTTATAACTTCAAAATTAATTGATGAAGCAGGATTGAAAGGTCTAAGTGTAGGAGGAGCAGAAATATCAACTAAACATGCAGGTTTTATAATAAATAAAAATAATGCAACAGCAAAAGATGTTTTAGATTTAGTACAAAAGGTAAAAGAAGAAATTTACAAAAAATTTGGAAAAAATATAGAATTAGAAATAGAAATTTTAGGAGAATAATATTAAGATTGGAGAGAAATGAGCAATGAAAGGTTTTATGCAGTGGTTTAAATCTAGCAGTAAGATGAAAAGATGGATGTTTTTAATTTTAATAGGAATAATACTTACCTGTTATGGATTAGCTAAAATTCTAGTAATGAGAGAAATGTCTTTTGTAGAAGTAGGAGAAATAGTAGCAATATTTGTTGTAGGTTTTATTGCGATTGTACTAGGGTTGATATTTTTAAATAAAAGGACACTAGAAGTTTTAATTGAAGCAAGTGATGAAAGAATGGAAAACAATAAAAATGTAAATGTAAATTCACTTATCTTCAATAAAACAGTTTATGATAGAGGACCTAATATAGTGGTTATAGGTGGTGGAACAGGATTAGATACAGTACTTACAGGGTTAAAAAATTATACTAATAATTTAACAGCAATAGTAACAGTATCAGATTATGGAGAGACTGCAACAAATTCTAGAAAAGAATTACAAATGTTGCCATTAGATGATATAAAAAATAGTATTATTTCACTTTCAGCAAAGGAAGGACAAATAGATAAACTATTTAATTATGAATTTAAAAAAGGTAAGTTACAAGGACTAAATTTTTCTGATATATATTTTTCAGCAATGAAAGAAATAAATGGAAATTTTGAAGATTCAATACTTAAAAGTAATGAAGTATTAAATATGATAGGAAGAGTTATACCAGTTACATTAGATGAAATAAAAATTGTTGCAGAACTTGCAAATGGTTATATAGTAGAAGAAAAATCAAGAATACCAGAAGTAGTTCAAGATAAACTAACCAAAATAAATAGAATAACAATTAGTCCATCTAATTGTAAGCCAGCACCAGGTGTTGTGGAAGCAATAAAAGAAGCAGATTGTATAGTAATAGGGCCAGGAAGCTTATATACAAATGTAATACCAAACTTATTAGTAAATGGAGTAGCAAAAGCAATAAAAGAAAGTACAGCAATAAAAGTATATATATCTAATATAATGACAGAACCAGGACAAACAGATAATTACAGTATATCAGACCATATAAATGCAATAATAGACCATTGTGGAACTGGTATCATAGATTATTGCATATATGACACAGGGGAAATTATTCCAGAATTTATAAAAAAATATAATTTAGGAGGACAAGATTTAGTTGAACAAGATATTGATAAGGTAAAAGGAATAAAATTCTTACAAAGAAATTTATCAATGATAAAAGATGATTTAATAAGGCATGACCCAAGTTTAGTTGCTTCATCTATTATTGAACTAATATGTGATGATTTAAAATATCAAGATAAGCAAAATGACCCACAATATTTAATGTTAAACAACAAATTAAGAGAAGAAAAAAGAATAAATAAAATAAAGAAAAGGATGGCTAAAAAAGCTAATAAAAAAGGAAATGAAAAGAAACCAAGACATGAATTTAAGTCAAAAAGTAAATTTAGTAGTAAATATAGTGAAAGAATAGCTTCAATAAGAGAAGCAGATGAAAAAGCAAGACAAAAAACAGAAAAAGCAAGAAAAACAAGAAAAGCAACTAATAGAAAACAAGTAGATAGAAAACAATCAACAAATGGAAGACAAGCTGTAAATAGAACAAGAAGAAAGACACCACAAGAAATAAGAGAAGAGATGCTAAAGCAATTGGAAAATAGTAAACTAAAAGATAAAAAATAGGAGGAAAATATGAAAATAACCAAAGAAAATTTAAATTTAGAAAACGGTTTAGAAAGAGAATGGATAATAACAAATGGAATAGGAGGATATAGCTCTTCAACTATAATAGGTGCGAATACTAGAAAGTATCATGGATTATTAGTAGCAGCATTAACACCTCCAGCAAGAAGATTTTTGATACTTTCTAAATTAGATGAAAGTATAGAGGTAAGAGGAAAAAAATATAATCTTTATACAAATATAGGAAAAGAATATATATCAAAAGGTTTTGAATATCAAGAATCTTTTGAGAAAGATTATGTACCTACATTTAAATATAAAATAGGTAAAATAGAAATAGAAAAAACAATTTGTATGGAATACGGAAAAAATACAGTTGGAATATATTATAAAATAAAAAATGGACCTACAAAAGCTAAATTAACATTAGCACCAGTTATTAATTTTAGAGATTTTCATACAGTAAATACTGACCATATTTTTAAGCTAAAACAAAATATTAATGAAAATAAAGTTAGAATTGAAGTTGATGAAAATTCATATACACCAATATATATAAATCTATCAGAAGGAATTTATATAAAACATGAAAACGATATATTTAGAGATATGTTTTATATAGAAGAAGAAAAAAGAGGATTTATAGCAGATGAAAATCATGCAGTTCCAGGAAGATATGAAGTAGAAATAAAAGCAAGAGAAGAAAAAGAAATATCATTTGTATGTTCATTGGAAGAAAATATTGATGAAATAAATGTAAAAGATTTGATTATAAAAGAAGAAAAACGTTTAAATACAGTTATTGAAGATTCTGAATTAATAAAAGAAGATATGAAACCGGCTAAGAAAGAATTAATAAAAACATTTTTAATTGCTACTGATAATTTTGTTGTAAAACGTTATAGTTTTGGATTATATACATTAATTGCAGGATATCCATGGTTTTTAGATTGGGGAAGAGATGCTCTTATATCATTAGAGGGAATATTATTAATAACCAAAAGATATGATGTAGCTAAAGATGTTATAAGAACAATGGTAAGAGATGTTAAATATGGTTTAGTTCCAAATGGATATTCAGGATATGATAATAGACCATTATATAATAGTGTAGATGCATCATTATTATTATTTGAAGCAGTACAAAAATATGTAGAATATACAGGTGATTATAAATTTGTAAAAGATGAATTATATGAAACAATGCAAGGAATCATAGAAAATTATTGCAAAGGAATAAATGTAGATGGAAATAATATATACCTAGATAGTGATGGTTTAATATTATCAGGAACAGAAGATACACAAAACACATGGATGGATGTTAAATTTAACGGAAAAGCAATAACACCTAGAAATGGAAAAGCAGTTGAAGTAAATAGTTTATGGTATAATGCTAATTGCATAATGGAAAAGATAAGTATAAGATTAGGTCATTTAATAATAGCTAAAAGATATAAAGATTTAGCACAAAATTGTAAACAGGTATTTGAAGAAAAATTTTATAACCCTAAAACAAAATGTTTGTATGATGTATTAGGAGATAGTAAAATAAGACCAAACCAATTATTTGCTTTAAGTTTAACATACCCAGTAATAGAACCTAATTCTGAAATTGCAAATAATATACTTAATGTAGTTAAAAAGAAATTAGTAAATGCATATGGACTAAAAACTTTAGCAAAAGGTGAAGAAAATTATGTTGAAGTATATGAAGGAAATGAAGAAAAAAGGGATACTTCATATCATCAAGGAATAACATGGCCATGGCTTTTAGGTTTATATTATAATGCATTAAAAAATAGAATAAAAAAAGCTAAAAATGAAGAAGAAAAATCAGAATTTGAAGACGAACTTCAAAAATTGATAAACAAAACAGAAAAAACATTTACAAAAGAAATATATGAAAATGGTTGTATAGGAAGTATTGCCGAAATATTTGATTCTGTAAAACCACAATTACCAAAAGGAGCATTTGCACAATGCTGGAGTGTAGGAGAGATATTTAGAATTATAATGGGAAAATAAAGGAGCTTTTAAATGATAACTACTATTGAAAATCTTGAGAAAGAATTGAAAACAGGTAAATTAAATAGCTTTTATATACTTTATGGAGAAGAATTATATTTATTGGAAAATGCAGAAAGAAAAATAAAATCATTATTTGGTGAAATAGTAAAAGGAATAAATTTTATTTCAATAAATGAAAATAATATAGGTGAATTAATAGCAGATATGGAAACTCCAGCATTTGGATATGAAAGAAAACTAATAATTGTAAGAAATTCAGGCTTATTAAAAAAAGAAGGAAGAAAGAAGAATACAGAACTTGTAAAATTAAGAGAAAATATAAATAATTATATAACAGAAAATTATGATATAATAAAAAACAGTATTATTTTAGTCATTATAGAAGATGATGTGGATACTAAATATACTTTATATAAAACTATAGAAAAATTAGGAGTAGTTTGTAAGTTTGATTATTTGAAATCTGCTCAGATAGAAAAAAGAATAGCTTCAATATGCAATGCATATCAAGTAAAAATAGATTTAGGAACAATAAGGTATTTTATGGAAGCATGTGGTACTAATATGCAAGATATAATAAATGAAATAAGGAAGCTAATTGAATACACTGGAAAAGGTGGAGAGATAACTAAAGATTCTATTGATAAATTAACAATTAAAAAAATAGAAAGTGTAATTTTTGATTTAACAGACAATTTAGGAAATAAAGAAACTAAAAAAGCTTTACAAGTATTAAATAATTTAATATATAATAAAGAGCCTTTACAAAGAATATTAGTTATGCTATATAATCATTTTAAAAAATTATATTTTACTAAAATAGCTTTAAAATGTAATAAAGATATAATCACAAGTCTTGATTTAAAACCTAATCAAACATTTTTAGTAAATAAATATAAAAAACAGGCAAGCTATTTTAAAGAAAATGAATTATATGTTATTTTACAAAAATTAAGGGATTTAGACTATAATTATAAAAATGGTTTAATAGATTTACAAATTGGTTTAGAAGCAATTCTATGCAGATATTGTTCAAAAAATGTATAATATTTTACCTAAATGATAAAAATAAGGAAAAGTAATTTTTATCGTTTAGGTGATTTTTATGTTAGAAAATAAAAAAAGATTAATCATTATGTCTTTAATAACTGGAATTTTAATATTTCTTGAAGTTTTTGTACTTTTACTTGAAAATAATACCGTAGATGCTTTATCAAAATATGGTTCAAGAGGAGAGGAAGTAAGACAAATCCAGACTAAATTAAAAAGATGGGGATATTATAATGGAAATGTTGATGGGATTTATGGAAGTCAAACATTAGAAGCGGTTAAATATTTCCAAAGAAAAAATGGATTGAAAGTAGATGGAATAGCAGGAACACAAACACTTAATGCTATGGGAATAATGAGTTCAGGTTCTAGTCAATCTAATACGAGTAATTCAAATGATGTAAATTTACTTTCAAGACTTATTTATGGAGAAGCAAGAGGAGAACCATATACTGGTCAAGTTGCAGTTGGAGCTGTTGTTTTAAATAGAGTAAAAAATAGTTCATTTCCAAATACAATAGCAGGTGTTATTTACCAAAGTGGGGCTTTTGATGTTGTTTCAGACGGACAAATTAATTTAACTCCAAATGATACGGCAAAAAAAGCAGCACAAGATGCATTAAATGGATGGGACCCAACATATGGTGCAATTTATTATTTTAATCCATCGACTGCAACTAATAAGTGGATTTGGTCAAGACCGATGACTATAACAATAGGAAAACACAGATTTTGTAAATAAAAGAGCAATTGCTCTTTTTATTTTTTTAAAAAATTTTTGGTATATTACAAATTTCGACAAACTTTTTAAAAAATATGTGATATAATTCAAAAACTAACCTAGGTTAAATAAATTTAATTC
>CALXAD010000012.1 GCA_944386195.1 uncultured Clostridia bacterium | reverse complement strand
AGAGCTGAATTAGGTCTTAAAAAGTTAAAGAAAGTAGCAAATAGAACCATATAATTATTAGCATTTTCATTAGAAGAGAAACCATTTTTAGGACGATAATAATATTTTAAAGTTCTGTTATGTCTTTCGATAATTTGTTTAGAAGAACGAAATTTTTCAGAAGTTTCATCTAAGTTTTTAAGCCCAATGACTTGATAAAGATGGAAAGGCATACCATGTTGAGTCCAATATTGAACAGCAACATTATAAATAGGGTTACCATCAGTAATAACCTTTAAAGATTTAGGCAATTCTTTATACTTTTTAAGAGTAGAATAAGCAGCTTTAATAGAAGATAAAGAATCTCTATGTTGAAAAACTCTATAAGAAGTAACAATTTTCTTAATAGCATCAAAGTAAAAGAAAATATATTGAGTTTTACCAGCAACTTTAATATAAGTTTCATCAGCACAAGAAGAGTCAGAAAGTTCATAAGGATAGAACTCAAGGATATATTGAACAATAGAAGATACAGATTTACAGTAATTTTCAACGGTTTTATAAGAAAGATTAACATTATGAATATCTTTAAGAATAGAAGAAGTTTGTCTATAACTCAAACCATAATTAACGTGATAAGTAAGACAGAGACCAATAATATACATTGAGTGATGAGCTTTAGAAATATCAATAGGAACACGAAGAAAATTTTTAAAATCCTTTTGAATTTCAGGAAGAGAAATATTAAATTTACGATAAGAATAGTGTAATTTAAAAATAGAAGGATTTTTAGAATAAAGAGCAGAATCTTCTTTAGATAAATGTTTTAAGTTATCAAGAAAATAAGAGCATTGTTTATTAGGGCAAACATAAACATCAAAGTCAGACCTAGAATGCTTTAAAGAGAGCTTATAGTGGCAGTGAGGACATAAGAAATTAATATCAGATTGTTTATTAGTGTTTAAAGAAAAAATATGAGAGCAAACTTTACATTCAAACTGAGATTGTTTACCGTTATTATCGTAAAGATACTCTTTAGGAGCACCACAACAAGGGCAAGAAACATTAACAGTAATTTCTTTACCGTTTCTACGTTTAACAGGTTTAATGTTATTATCTTTAATTAATTTTTTAAAGTCTTTGAGTTCAAGATTAGAAGCTTTTTCTATAATTGGAGGTTCATCGACTTTAAAACGACGATAACGTTCATCAGCAGGCTGTTCTTTAATATTAGAATTATCATTAATTTTAATAAACTTAGAAAGAAAAATAATAATTTTCCAAATAAATTTATTAATTCTATTTAAAAGATTAATTAAATTTGATATAATATAGTTCATAGCGAACACCTCGTATTTTTAGTTTGGTTTTTGTTTTAAGTTATGAACTAATTATACAGGAATTCGCTATTTTTTTAAAGTAAAAATAGAGGTAAAAAATAAAAAAGTCAAAAAAGACTTAAAAATAAAGGAAAAAGTAGTTGGAAGCTTATAAAGTTTTCACACTACCTAATTTCAAAAGAGGATAAAAATAATGAAGAACTTCGAAATAAAGGAATAATTACAACAATAGATGGTACGAAAGTAGAAGGAAAATTAAACGATTATATAGAATTTGGACCAGGTATGATATCAGATAAGAATGAAGAATATAAAGATGTAAACGGGAATATAGCAACGATACCGGCAGGTTTTTCAGTAAGTATAAAAGATGATGAACAAATTATAAATGATGGATTAGTAGTAAAATCCCCAGATGAAAGTGAATTCGTGTGGGTACCTGTAAAAAATATAAATACAATGGCACAATGTGAAAAAGCGGGAGGAAATTGTAATTTACAATTACAAAGTAATGGTACTTTAAAGTGCATAACACATAATTCAACAGACATAGTAGGAAAATTATATGCAACAGAGGCTGGAGAACATTTTGGAACTTTAAATATAAATTATGATGCAAATAATGGATTAAGAGAGCCAGCGGTAATTAAAGGAAATAAGGATGGAGATGAATATGATGCTGAATATTATTCAGTTGCCGGTTTTGATTCTGTAGATGATATGTTATCACAACTAAAAAATGAATATAAGGTTATGGCACAAAGTGTAGCAAAATATAAAGGCTTTTATATAAGTAGATATGAAATTAGTTTTAGTAGTTCTACTGAGACGAAAGAGGGAACAACTGGAAATTTACAATCCAAAGCAAATGTAATGCCGGCATCAGCAGTGAAGGAACAGGGAAATATGTGGTATGGTTTTTATAAACTACAAAAAGAATATGCTAATACTGATGAAATGAAAAAATCTAGTATAGGTTCTAGTATGATATGGGGAAGTCAATACGATGCAATGATTAATTGGGCAAATACAGGAAAAGATGCTAATAAGACAAAAGAGAATACAAATGGTAATCATAGTGGTGAAAAATCTTGTACAGGTAAATATGTGAATGATAAAATAAATAATATTTATGATTTAGAAGGAAATTTATTTGAATATACATTAGAATCACATTTTTGGGGAGCTAAAGTCTCAAGAGGAAGTTGTTTTAGAAGAGGCACTGATTTTCAGGAAGGAGATGCACAATCACCAAGTTCAAGATATTTGGTAAGCCCTAGTTGGGCATATAGTGACCAAGGAAGTAGAATGACTTTATATATTAAGTAATAAAAATTAAAGACTGAGAAAATTATTTTTATTTTTTCTCAGTCTTTAAAAAATTTTAATGTCTTTTATATGTATCTTTTGAAAGCAATACTTTATCAACTACAGTTCCATTTTTCTTTAAAATTTTATATGCTTCTGAATAAATTGCTGTTGAAGTTCTTCCTGTTTCATAAGCAGAAATCTCAACATCGTAGTCATCATCTTGTTTCATACCATATATCTGAAATTGAGCAATCCCACCAGATACAGAACATACTATTTTTATTGGATAATTTCTATTGTTCTTAAATTGAAAGTCAATAGAACCATAAACAACAGTAGCATCTCTACTAGCACCAACATATGAAGGAACAAATTGATGATTACTTCTTTGAGTTACCTCTAAATTTGCATATACTACAGCATTATATAGTGTTGAGGTTATTTGGCAAATACCTCCACCTAATCCATCTACGACTTCTCCGCTTACGTAGATAGGAGCTTCTTTATAACCAGCGGTAATTGTTCTTTCACCAACTACTTTATTATATGAGAAAGTTTCTCCTGGCATTAGAACAGTTCCATTAATTTTATTAGCTGCAAGTTGTAAATTTGTTGTTCTATCTCTATCACTTGTAGAATATCTAGTAGAAAATTTTGATAACAAGTCTGGAAAAGCTTCTGTACCAATCATATTAGTAGTTACACTAGGATATAGAGTTTTTAGTGGAATTGTATATTCTGGAGCACTCTGGTCACCTAGAATTGCTTTTGCTTCATCAATAGAAACATTAAAATCCAAACCATTTTCAGAAGGATATACACTAAATGGATTTTGTGTATAATAAGCATCTTTAGGCTCTTTATATATTTCATTATGAATAGCATCTATATCAATTGCAGATGGTTTTTGTGATGTTACAGCTATTTCTATTGGTTCATTTAATGATGTTAGATTTGAAATAGCGGTTTTTATTGAATTTATAGTAGTATTTACATCTACAACATAACCTTCTTTACCGGTTGTTATAATTAAATTATTTCCATCTATATAGTAACTACTTTCAACTACTTTATCAGGTAATTGATTAGAAATATCTTGAAGACTTTTGGTTAATTGTTCTTCATCAAGATAAACTTTAGGTTCTATATCAGTATTATTAAACATTGTAGATAAAATATAAAAATTATTTAAGAATATATTTCCTTCTCTACCAATATTATAGGCACTATTTACCGCTGTTTTTACATCAAATGATACATTAATTTGTGAAAGTGAAATAGTTGTTTGAAAATCACCATGTTTTAAAGTTATTTCTTCTGGCGATGATTGATTTATGTAATTTTCTACTTGATCTTTAGCATCATCTTTACTTAAGTGAGATACATCAAGGCCTTTTATATGTACGCCAGAAACAATATTTTGATTTAATGCATTGTATCCTGTAAAAATAAGAAAAGCAACAATAATTATAGTTATAATAATAAAAATTAAAATTCCAAAAATAGACAAAACACTTCGTTTTTCTTTTTCAACAGGTTTAAATTCTTGTATAGGTGAAGATTGTGTTTCACTTTCGTTTGATTCAGAAATATTTTCATTATTTAATTTTTTTTCTAATTCTTTGTTATCTTCTTTCAATTCTTTTTCGATTTCTTTTATGCTCATATGTCTCTCCTTTAGATAAAATCTACTTAATTATATCATATTTTCTTATCAAAAAAAATATAAAAATATAAAAAATTGTCAAAATAAAAAATTAAAAAATGTATATACTATAATTATAAAACTTTGATTAAAGTTTTATGAATCCAAATAGAAATTTTCTTATGAAAATTTACAAGGAGGATATTATGAGTAGTAAATTAATATCTAACAATTTAAGAGAGGAAATAGCAAGAGAATTAGGAGTATATGAACAAGTTAAACAAGATGGAGGCAGCTGGGCAAATGTTTCATCTAAAGATTGTGGTAATATTGTAAAGAAAGCAATAGAAATAGCAAATAGAAGTGTAGAAAGTAAATAGGAAAAGAAAGGCTTGGGAGGATTTCCTTCCAAGTTTTGTTTATTAGATTTAGAATTTTTTTATATTTAAAAATTAATTTTATTATTCTTATTATTTTAAAGGATTTTTAATAAAATTACAAGTTGCAAAAACAAGGAAAAAGACATATAATATGGAAAACATTTTTAAGAAGGTGTAAAAAATGAAAGATTTAACAGTTGGAAATATATTAGAAGTAACCAAAGGAGAACTTATAGTAGGAAAAAAGGAAGATGTTTGTAAATCTTATTCTAAAGATACAAGAACTATAAAAGAAGGAGATTGTTACATAGGAATAAAAGGAGAAAGCTTTGATGGAAATCTTTTTTGGGAAAAAGCATTAGAAAATGGAGCTTCCACAGTAATTGTACAAAATGTGGATTTTACTACCCAAAATAAAGAAAAATGGGCAAATAAAAATATAATAAAAGTAAAAGATACATTAGAAGCTTTGTATAATATGGCAAGGTATAAAAGAAGTTTGTATGATGTGCCAGTAATTGCAATAACAGGAAGTGTTGGAAAAACAAGCACAAAAGATATAGTTGCAAATGTAGTATCTAAAAAATATAAAACATTAAAAACTCAAGGAAATAATAATAACAATATAGGGTTACCATTTACAATACTAAGACTAGAAGATGAAGAGGCAATGGTATTAGAAATGGGAATGAATCATTTTGGAGAAATAAGTTTATTAACATCAATTGCAAAACCTAATATATGCGTAATAACAAACATAGGAACATCTCATATTGGAAATTTAGGCTCAAGAGAAAATATTTTAAAAGCAAAATTAGAAATATTAGAAGGTTCAAAAGACCCAATAGTTGTTATTAATAATGACAATGATTTATTACATAAATGGTATGAAGAAAATAAAAATAAGTATAAAATACATACATATGGAATTGAAAACAAAAGTGAAATAAATGCTAAAGATATAGTATTAGAGAAAAATGAAAGTACATTTTCATGTGATGTAGGAGGAAAAAAAGAAAAAATAACAGTACCAGTAGGAGGAGAACATTTTATTCTAAATAGTTTATGTGCAATAGCAGTAGGAGAAATCCTAGGTATAGAAGCAGATAAAATAAAAGAAGGAATTGAAAGTTTTGAATTAACTAAAAAAAGGATGGATATTACTGAATTAGAAAATAATGTAAAAATTATAAATGATGCATATAATGCAAGTTTAGAATCTATGAGGGCGTCTTTAAATGTTTTATCTGAATATAAAGAAAATAGAAAAATTGCAGTTTTAGGAGATATGTTTGAATTAGGAGAATTTTCAAAAGAATTGCATAAAAAAGTAGGAGAGGAAGTATTAAAACATAAAATAGATATATTAATAACATGTGGAGAAAATGCAAAATACATAGCTAAAGTCGCAAAAGAAAAAATGAAAGATGTTTATTATTTAAAAAATAAAGATGAGATTGTAGAATTATTACAAAAAATTGTGAAACCAAATGATGTAATTTTGGTTAAGGCATCAAATGGAATGAAATTTTATGAAATCCCAGAAAGGATGGAAAAAGTATGGAAAAGAAAAAATTAGGAGTTGTATTTGGAGGAATGTCAACAGAAAATGAAGTTTCTGTTATGTCAGCAAATTCAATATTAGATAAATTAGACAAAGAAAGATATGAAATATATCCGATATATATAGATAAAGAAGGAAAATGGTGGAAGTATTTAGAAATTGGACAGAAAAGAGAATTTGGTGAGGAAATAAAAGATAAAGAGAAAATAGAAAATATAGTAGAATATCTAAAGAATTTAGATGTAATATTTCCAGTATTACATGGATTATATGGAGAAGATGGAACAATACAAGGTTTATTTGAATTATTAAAAATACCATACGTAGGATGTAAAGTATTAGCATCAAGTGTAGGAATGGATAAAGTATATGCAAAAGTGGTTTTCGCAAAAGCAGGTTTAAATCAAGCAAAATATGAATATGTTAGAAAATATAAAGATAAATACATATATGTTGATAAAAATTTTAATGAAAAAATTGTTTCATTAGAAGAAGCATCAGATATAATAATTAAAAATATGAATTTTCCAATGTTTATAAAACCATCAAATTCAGGCTCAAGTGTTGGAGTAAGAAAAACAAATAATAAAAAAGAACTAATGGAAGCTATAGAACATGCAGCTTCATTTGATAGAAAAGTTTTGATTGAAGAAGGAATAGTTGGTAAAGAAGTAGAATGTGCAGTACTTGGAAATGAAGAAGTTATAGCTTCATGTGTGGGTGAAATAAAAGCAGCAGATGAATTTTACAGTTATGATGCAAAATATAAAAATGAAGAATCAAAAACACAAATACCAGCAGATTTACCAAAAGAAATATCAGAAGAAATAAGAAAGAATGCGATAAAAGCATTCAAAGCAATAGATGGAAAAGGATTATCAAGAGTAGATTTCTTTGTAGAAGATAAAACAAATAGAGTTATTATAAATGAAATAAATACATTACCGGGATTTACTAATATTAGTATGTATCCAAAAATGTTTGAAGCAAGTGGAATATCTTACAAAGAATTATTAAATAAGTTAATAGATTTAGCTTTAGAAGATTAGTAAGCTTTTGCTTACTAATTTTTTCTTTAAAATAAATAAAAATGTGTAGATTTTTAAAATCAGTTATGATAAAATAAGCTTACCTAACTTGGGGAGGATGTTAAAAATGATTGTTAAAAATTATTACAAAATATTAGATTTAGATACAAGTCATGTTTCAATAGATGAAATAAAAGTAGCATATAGACAAGCAGCAAAAAAATATCACCCAGATTTAAATGTAGGAGATAGTTTAGCAGAAGAAAAAATAAAAGATATAAATGAGGCATATAGAGTATTATCAGTGCCATCATCCAAAAGAAAATATGACAGAATGTGGAATTCAAAATTTGGAAAAGGAGAAAAAGCTTTCACAGGAAAAAATCAAAAGAAAGCTATTTTTGATATATTCCTAGGAAATATTGAAAAAGAAGAGCCTAAGGAAAAAATAAAAGAATTACCTATAAAAGGCGAAAATATAGAAACAGGAATTAATGTTAGTTTATATGATGCTTTTTACGGATTGGAAAAACAAATAGCAATTAAAGATGTAGATGGAAATTTAAAAACATATAGTGTAAAAATACCTAAAGGAATACAAAATGGAGAAAAAATAAGATTAATAGGTCAAGGAAAAAAAGGAAAAAATGGAGGAAAAAACGGAGACTTATTAATAAAAATAAATATTGAAGATGATAATAAGTTTAGATTAAAAGGTTTCGATATTTATACAAATTTATTATTAACTCCTTGGGAAGCGGCATTAGGAACAAGAACAATGGTTAAAGCTATTGATGATGAAATAAATGTATATGTACCAGAAGGAATTCAAACAGGAGAAACCTTAAGAATACCTAACAAAGGATATTATGAAGATAAAGAGAAAAGAGGAGATTTAGTAGCAGAAGTAAAGGTTGTAGTACCAAAACATCTGTCAGAAGATGAAAAAAAAGTTTATCAAAAATTAAAAAAAATATCAAAGTTTAATCCTAGAGCTTAATTGACATAAAAAATATATTGACAAAATACGAGAAATCCAGTATAATTAATAGTGGAGTAGCACAAAAGATAAGCTATGGGTTAAACATAGGAGTGGGGTGTAAAAAATGAATCCAATAGAAGGAAAACATTTTAGTATAACAGATCCAGAAGGAATAAAAACAGTAATTTACGAAGTATACAAAACAAAAAAAGAATATTTAAATGAATATCCCAAATATACTGTAGAAAGATTAGAACATACTGAAGAGATAGTTGGAAAATATAATAAAAAAACTTTCTATGTAGATGATCCACAAAAAGAGGGGAATCAATTAATTATTTTATCTTTTGGAGAAGATAAAGTAATTATTAATAACGGTATATTACTGGGAGACGAAGTAAAAATAACAAAAAAACCAATTCCTTTTAAATTCAATACAATATATTCAGAAGAACCACTTGAATTTAAGGAATTTCAATATACACCAAACTTAAGAAGACAGATATCTATAATAGATCCAGAAACTACAGAAGAGATAAAGCCTGTGCTTTATTTTGATGAAAAAACAAATGAAGTTAAAGGAAAATGCAAATTAAAACCATATAAATCTTATTTCGCATTTGAAGTAAGAGAATAAATAGGGAGGAAAAGTTATGTCAGGTAAAAAATTGACAGATAGAAAAGAAATAATAGAAGGTCCGGCTGGAGTTGGTGATGATTTTAAAATTACAGCAATAGAAATGAAACAATTTATTAACGAAAAAGATAAACCAACAAAGAAAACTGCAAAAACAGTTGTACCAAATGCTACAAGTAAGGATGTTTTAAGTACAGAATTAACAGAAGGTATGACAATAAAAGTAGTTTCAGAAAACTCAAGAGAAGAAAGATAATACAAATGAGTAGGTGAATTGTATGAATTACAAGATTGAAGGAGCTATTAGAAGAAATAGAAAAAACTTTATAATTTTTGCAATACTATGGATAATAATTGCCATAGTATTTGTTTCGCCTTTTAGTTATAGTGCACATGTTGCTGGTTTGGATGGTAAATTTAATTTAGAAGTTTTTATAGAAACATTTGGAACTTCTATAAGAGAACCATTATCAACATTTGGAAAACTATTTACAGAAGGCGTTTTTGGTGACTTTATATCAACATTATTAGTTGTAACAATATTTTATTCAGTATTCTTCTTTATAGGATTTGTAAGGTCAGCTCCAAAGAATGAATATACAGATATAGAACATGGTTCTAGTGATTGGAGTAAAAGAGGAGAACAATATACTATATTAAGTAAAAATAAAGGAATAATTTTAGCAGAAGATAATTACTTACCATTAGATAAACGTGGAAACGTAAATGTATTGGTAGTTGGACGGTTCAGGTTCTGGTAAATCAGCATCTTATTCAATACCAAATGCATATCAATGTTTAGGTTCGTATATATTTACAGACCCTAAAGGAGAATTATACGATAGAACAGCAGGATATTTAAAATCACAAGGTTATGATATAAAAGTATTAAACTTAGTTAGACCACAGTATAGTGATGGTTATAATCCATTAATGCATATTTCATCAGAATTAGATGTAGATGTTATAGCAAATACAGTAGTAAAAGGACAAAAAGCTGAAGGTGGAAATTCAGACCCATTCTGGGATGATTCAGCAGAAATGCTATTAAAAGCACTAATATATTATTTAATGGCGACAAGACCAGAAGAAGAACAAAACTTAGCAAGCTGTGCAGAACTAGTAAGAGCAGCAAATAACAAAGGTGGAAGCAACTTACTTTCAGAACTTATGAGCCAATTACCATACGACCACCCAGCAAGAATGAACTATAAATCTATAGAAATAGCACCAGAAAAAACGTATAGTTCTATATTAAGTACATTACAATCAAAACTAGGAAAATTTGACTCAAAAGAAATAGCAGAATTAACATCAACAGATACAATAGATTTTGAAGAAATTGGAACTAAAAAAACAGCAGTATATGTAATATCATCAGATACACATACAGCATATGACTTTTTATTAACAATATTCTTCTCTCAAATGATACAACAATTATATGACTTTGCAGATCAAAATGGTGGAAAATTAAAACAAAGAACATACTTTATATTAGATGAGTTTGCAAATATAGGTAAAATACCAGACTTTGATAAAAAGATTTCAACATCAAGAAGTAGAGGAATATCTTTTAGTGTTATATTACAAACAGTAGACCAATTAGAAGCAGTATATGAAAAATCATATGAAACAATAATGGGTAACTGTGATACACACTTATTTTTAGGAAGTAACTCATATAAAACACTAGAATATTTCTCAAAACAATTAGGAGAAAAAACAATAGAAAGAGATAGTGTATCAATAAATAGAGATAGACAAAACTGGAAAACGGGAAAATCTGTATCAGACCAAGTAATGGCAAGAGCATTAATGACGCCAGATGAATTAAGAAGATTAGATAATGATTTATGTATTATATTTGAAAAAGGTATAAAACCAGTAAAAGCCAATAAATTCTATTATTTTAAACATCCAATGGCAAAAGAAATGGCAAAAGTAGAAATAAGTCATAATGATATTGGTGAAAAAGATAGAGGAACATGGAGAAAATTTAATCCATATAATCCATATGTGGAAGATAAAAAAGAAGAAAAAGCACAAGATTTAAAAATAGAATCTTTGGATGATTTATTTGAAGATGATGAAGAACCAAAAAAAGAAGAAGCCAAAGTAGTAAAAACAGAAAAAGTAAAAAATGAGCAAGAGCCAATTAAAATAAAAGAATTTTCAAATGTAGAAGAACCAAAAATAAAAAGTGAAGGTGGTAATAAGAATAAAAAGCCGAAAGAAGAAAGTGAAGAATTAAACTTAGAAGAATTTAATGATGCTCCAATATTACCACAAGAAGATGACCAATCTGATGATGAATATGACTTACAAAAAGAATTGGAAGCCAAATTTGATGAATTATTTGGTGAGACAGATGGGGACGGAGCTTAAATGTCTCATTTTGTGAAATAATGAAATTTAAAAAGATTAGAAAGTATCAGTTATTTTCTAATCTTTTTTCTTTAACAAAATTAAATAAAACAAAAACATAAAAACACTTGCAAAAAAATGTTTGCTATGATATAAATAATAAGAATTATAAAATTTTCTTTCAAGGAGGCAAAAATGAAATTTGTTCATATTGCAGATATGCATTTAGATAGTGCATTTTCTAATTTATCTGATAAAGATATAATGGGAGATTTAAGAAGATTAGAGCAAAGAAAAGTATTAAAAAAAATAATAGAATATATTAAAGAAAATAATATAGAATATTTTTTCATTGCAGGAGATTTATATGAACATAAGTATATAAAACAATCTAGCATAGAGTATATAAATAATTTATTCAAGGAAATACCAGAAACCAAAATATTTATAGTTGCAGGAAATCATGACCCAAAAGTAAAGAATTCATATTACAATAAATTTAATTGGAATTCTAATGTAAAAATATTCGAATCATATATAGAAAAAGTAGAAGAGACAGATTGTAATATATATGGATATAGTTTTGATGATTTTTATTGTAATGATTGTGGCATAGAAAACTTTTTGGTAGAAAAAAATGGGAAACCTAATATTTTAGTAATACATGGAAATTTAGATGGAGTAAAAAAAGATGACAAGCCATATAATCCTATTTCTAAAAAAACATTATTGGAAAAAGGCTTTGATTATGTCGCATTGGGCCATATTCATAAACCAGATTATGAAGGAAAAATAGTGTATCCAGGTTCTACTGTATCTTTAGGTTTTGATGAATTAGGAAAACATGGAATGATAGTAGGAGAATTAAATGGAGATTTAAAACTAGAATTTATACCATTAGATGATGAAGAATTCACAATTAGTGAATTAAATGTGGATAACATATATTCAAAAGAAGAATTAATTGAAAAAATAAATGGTTTAAATGTAAATCCAAATGAATATGTAGAAATAATATTAACAGGTGGAAGAAATTTTGAAATAGATAAATATGATATATTAAAATATATTCAAAATGATAGAATAATAAAGATAAAAAATGAAACAAAATTAAAAAGAGATTTAAAGAAAATTTCAAATGAAAGTACATTAAGAGGATTATTTGTAAAAGAAATGATAGAAAAATTAGAAAATGAAGATGATTTAACTAAAAAAGATATATTAGAAAAAGCAGTAGAAATAGGCTTAGATGCATTAGAATAGGTGGTGATATTTTGAAAATAAATAAAATAAAAATAAATTCTTATGGAAAATTAAGAGATAAAGAAATAAATTTAAAAGATGGGATAAATATAATTTATGGAAAAAATGAAACGGGAAAATCTACACTTTTAAGATTTATAATAAATAGCTTTTATGGAATTTCTAAAAATAAAAAAGGAAAAGAGTATTCAGATTATGATAGATATAAACCTTGGGGAGCTGAAGAGTTTTCTGGGAATATAGAATATGAACTAAACGATAAAACAAAATATGAAGTTCATAGAGATTTTAAGAAAAAAAATCCAAATATATATAATGAAAGAAAAGAAGATATATCAAAAGAATTTAATATAGATAAAACAAATGGAAATGAGTTTTTTTATGAACAAACTAAAGTAGATGAAGATTTATTTTTATCTACAATGGTAGTAGGTCAACAAGAAGTAAAATTAGAAAGTAAACAACAAAGTATGTTAGTACAAAAAATTGCAAATTTGGTTGGAACCGGAGAGGATAATGTATCTTATAAAAGAGCAATGGATAGAATAAAGAAAAGACAATTAGATGAAGTAGGAACGTCAAATTCTAGGGAAAAGCCAATAAATATAATTTCTAGAAAAATACAAGAATTAGAAAGAGAAAAAGGTGAATTATCTAAATATGAAAATTTTAAATATAATATAGAAGAAAATAAGAATAATTTAAAACAAGAATTATTAAAATTAGAAGATGAAAACAATTTATTAAAAAAAATTAATTTATTAAATGAAAAAGAAAAAATAGAAAAAGAAAAAATAAAAATACAGGAAAATATTAAAAATGAAAATATAGAAAAAATAAATTTAGTAAAAAATAAAATTGAAGAAATAAAAAATAATAATAAAAATATTTTAGAAAATAAATTTGATAATTCAAAAGATAATAAAAAAATAAATAAAGAAAAAAATAAATTAAATAAAAAAATAATATTAATATTTATTTTAATAATTTTAATAAATATAATTCAATTTATTTTTATTAAAAATAAAATATTTAATTATATTTTTCTTCTTACAGTGCCAATTGTTTTGATTTATTCAATATATTTAAAAAACAAATTAAATAAAAAAATAAAAAAAGAAGAAATAGAGGAAAATAAAAAACAAGAATTATTTAATAATGTAAATTTAGAAATAAATAATTTAAATCAAGAAAAAAAATTATTAGAAAATAATAATTTAGAAATTGAAAATAAATTAAATAATTTAAAAAATAATTTTAATTTAAAAATTAATTTGGAAAAAGAAAAAATAAAAAATAAATATTTAGAAAAAATAGAAAATTCTAAATTAAATAATTTAATTAATTTAGAAAATGTAATTTTTGAAATAGAAAATATACAAAATAGAATAAATAATAAAAATATAGAATTACATAAATTAGAATTAGACCAAAAAAACATAGAGCCCAATTTAGATAATTTATCAAAAATAGAAGAAGAATTAGTTAACAATAATGATAAGATGTTAACTTTAAAGAGGAATGATGAAAGTTTCAATATAGCAAAAGAAGTTTTAACAAAAGCATATGAAGAAATGAAAAATACAGTAACCCCTAAGTTTACACAAGAATTATCTAAAAATATTTCTAATATAACAAAAGGAAAATATACCAATGTAAGATTTAATGATGAGATTGGTTTAATAGTAGAGCTTCCAAATGGAGAATATGTACCAGCAAGTAAGTTAAGCGTGGGTACAATTGACCAATTATATTTGTCATTAAGGCTTTCTATGATAGAAGATTTATCAGATGAATCAATGCCAATTATATTGGATGAATCATTTGCATATTTTGATGATGAAAGATTAGAAAATATATTAAAATATATAAACGAAGAATTTAAAAATCATCAAGTAATATTATTTACATGTACAAGTAGAGAAAAGAAGATATTGGAAGAAGATAATATAGAATATAATTATTATGAGCTTATATAGAAAAAAAGGCATAGCAAGAAAAGTAAAAATTTTATTGCTGTGCTTTTTATATTTTAGTATAAAGTCTATTTTCCTTTTTTACTTGTAATAGAACGTAAAATGTAGTATAATAATTGTTGTTAAAAAATGTAAAGGAGAATATGTATGTTTGAAAAATTAGAGGCAATTGAAAAAAGATATGAAGAATTAAACAAAGAAATAGCAGATCCAGATTTAATATCAAATCAAAGTGAATGGCAAAAAGCAATGAAAGAGCATGCAAGTTTAGAAGAATTAGTACAAAAATTTAGAGAATATAAAAAAGTAAAAAAAGAAATGGAAGAGGCAGAAGAATTATTAAAAGACCCAGAAATGAAAGAACTTGCAGAAGCAGAATATCATGAGAAAAAAGAACAATTACCAAAATTAGAAGAAGAATTAAAATTTTTATTAATTCCAAAAGACCCAGATGATGATAAAAACATTATATGTGAAATTAGAGCAGGAGCTGGAGGAGAAGAAGCAGCATTATTTGCAGGAACATTATTTAGAATGTATTCAATGTATGCAGAAAAGAAACACTGGAAAATAGAAGTTTTAAATGAAAATGATACAGGACTTGGAGGATATAAAGAAATATCATTTATGATAACAGGAAAAGGTGTTTATAGTAGACTAAAATTTGAAAGTGGTGTTCATAGAGTTCAAAGAGTTCCTGATACTGAAAGTAGTGGAAGAATACATACATCAACTGTAACAGTTGCAGTTTTACCAGTTGTAGAAGATGTAGAAATCGAAATAAACCCATCAGATATAAAAATGGAAGTATTTAGGTCTTCAGGAGCAGGAGGACAACATATTAACAAAACATCATCAGCCGTAAGATTAATACATATTCCGACAGGAATTACAGTGGAATGTCAAACAGAAAGGTCTCAGTTCCAAAACAGGGATAATGCTATGAAGATGCTTAGAACAAAATTATATGAAATGGAAAAACAAAAACAAGATAGTACAATTGCAAATGCAAGAAGGTCACAAGTAGGCTCTGGAGATAGAAGTGAGAAAATAAGAACTTATAATTATCCACAAGGAAGAATTACGGACCATAGAATAGGAATGAGTATTTATCAGATGGAAAATTTCCTAGATGGAGATTTAGATGAAATGATAGATAACTTAATTGCAGCAGATAGAGCAGAAAAATTAAAAGGAGACGAAGAATAAATATGAAATTGTTAGTAATATCTGATATTCATGGCTCTAGTTATTATGGTAAAAAAATATTGGAAATTGTAGAAAAAGAAAATCCAGAAAAAATAGTTTTATTAGGAGATTTATATTATCATGGACCAAGAAATAATCTTACAGAAGAATATAATCCAATGGAAGTATGTAAGATACTAAATTCTCTAAAAGATAAATTATTAGTAGTTAGAGGAAATTGTGATGCTGAAGTAGATGAAACAATATCAAAATTTAAGTTCCAAGATAATATACAAATGAATGTAAATGGATATGATGTATTTTTTACACATGGACATAAATATAATATTGATAATTTACCGCCAATTGATGTAAAAATAGATATTATGATGTATGGACATTTCCATAAAGGATTTATTAAAGAAAAAGACGGAATAGTTTTTGCAAATCCAGGTTCAATTTCTTTACCAAGGGAAGGTTCAAAACATAGTTATATTATATTTGATAATAAAAAACTAGTCTTAAAAGATGTAGATGGAACAGTAATAGAAGAATATGAATTAAAAAAAAGTCTCTAAGATAGAGGCTTTTTTTTATAGAAATGGTTTATAATTATTTTTCATATAATCATAAATATCATAAATGCTTGTAGCAAGAAATTCAACATCATCAATATCAAAATAAGAAAGATTAGAAACTAAATTATAGTCACCATTAATATCAATCATTTTATTAGCAAGTTCTGAGTCTTTTTTAGAATATATATTACAAATATTGATTATATTTGAATTTTGTATAGGAATATTTAAAACTTTAGTTATAAATAAGATATTTATATATTCTAATATAATTGCTAATTTAAAATAGGCTTCTTTATATCTTCTTAAATCTACTAATATATCAATAAGTTTAAATTTTTCTGTTAAATTATCATTATTTATTAAATTACTTAAATCATTTAAAATTTCTAAATTCATAAAATTACACCTTTAAATATTATATATAAATAATATATCATAAATTATTATATCATGGAAGAATTAAAGAATAATAAAAAGGAAATATGATAGGATTTATAATTTGAATAATAGCAATGAATTTGTAAATATCTTTATTGATAAATATAAATAATATCTTATAATAAAAGCACATGAAATAAGAAAAGTAGGAAAAGAAGGAGCAAAATATATGAATATAATGTTTATATGTACAGGTAATATTTGTAGAAGTGCAATGGCACATCATTTGCTGGAAAAAAGATTAAAAGATTTAAAAATACAGAATGTAAAAGTATATTCTTGTGGAGTAGATGCAAATAGCGGAGAAAAATCAACATGGGAAGCAAAATATGTTATGAAGAATTTTTATGATGTTGATTTAGAAAAACATAGAGCAACAAATATTAGAAATTCTAATATAGAAAATATGGACTTAATATTATGTGCAACAAAAGGACATAAAAAAGAAGTTTTAAGGCTATATCCAAAACTAAAAGGAAAAGTATATACAATGAAAGAATATGTAAATTATGATAAACCAAATCATGATAAAGTTGATATAGATGACCCATGGGGATATAGTAAAGAAGTATATATTGATTGTAGTAAAGAAATTAGTGATTGTATAGAATTATTGTTAAAAAAGATAGAAAAAGACATTTAAAATTGTAAGAAAAAATCTTACAATTTTTCTTTTGTTCGCTTGTAATGGAAAAAATATGTTGATATAATAGAAAAAGTCATAATATAAAAAAGGAAGGAATAATAAATGTCAGAAATATTAGAAGGTTTAAATGATAAACAATATGAGGCAGTAATTAATACAGAAGGTCCATGTTTAGTAATAGCAGGGGCAGGAAGTGGAAAAACAAAGGTATTAACACACAAAATTGCATATTTAATAAAAGAAAAAGATGTAAAGCCATGGAATATATTATCAATAACATTTACGAATAAAGCAGCTAACGAAATGAAAGAAAGAATCGTAAATTTAGTTGGCGATGTAGCTGCAGATATTTGGATGGGAACATTTCACTCAATTTGTGTAAGAATTTTAAGAAGATTTATTGATAGAATCGGTTTTGATAGTTCATTCATTATATTTGATACATCTGACCAAAAAACACTTGTGAAAAATTGTTTAAAAGATTTAGGTATAGATGATAAATTATTTAATGATAGAAGTGTTTTATCAGAGATAAGTAATGCAAAAAATGAGATGCTAACGCCAGAAAGTTATTCAGCAAGAGCAAATGGTGATTTTAGAAAAGAAAAGATTTCTACTGTATATGAATTATACCAAAAAAGATTAAAAGAAAATAATGCGATAGATTTTGATGACATTATAAATTATACAATAGAAATATTACAAGATAATGAAGATATAAGAGAATATTATTGTGATAAATTTAAATATATATTAGTAGATGAGTATCAAGATACAAATAAAGCACAATTTATGTTAGTAAAGATTTTGGCAGATAAATATAAAAATATAACAGTTGTTGGAGATAATGACCAAGGAATTTATTCATTTAGAGGAGCAGATATTTCAAATATCTTAAATTTTGAAAAAGACTTTCCAGGTACAAAAATAATAAAGCTAGAGCAAAATTATAGATGTACTGGAAATATATTGAAAGCAGCAAATGCAGTTATAAAAAATAATGAAGTAAAATATAAAAAAGAACTATGGACACAAAATGAAGAAGGAAATTTACCTAAAGTATATCAGGCAGATAACGAATATGATGAAGCAAGTTATGTCGTAGAGCAAATAGAGCATTTAAGAAGAGAAGAATATTATAAATATAAAGATTTTGCTATTCTTTATAGAATGAATACACAATCAAGAGCAATAGAAGATATTTTAAGAAGAGAAAATATACCATATAAAATTATAGGTGGTTTAAAATTCTATGAAAGAAAAGAAATAAAAGATTTAATTGCATATTTAAGATTAATTCAAAATCATAATGATAATTTAAGTTTAAGAAGAATTATAAATGAACCTAAAAGAGGAATAGGTAAAGCAAGCTTGGATAAAATAGAATTAATGTCAAATGATATAGGTGAGCCTATGTACGAAATAATTAAAAGAGCAGATGAATTCGGATTAAATAGAGTATTTTTAAATTCAAGAGAATTTGTAAATACAATAGAAGAATTAAGTGCTAAAAAAGATGAATTACCTATTTCTGAATTAATAAAACAAGTATTAAAAAAATCGGGTTATACAAAAGCTTTACAAAATGAAAATACAATAGAAGCGGAAAATAGGATTGAAAATTTAGATGAATTTTTAACAGTTGCAATAGAGTTTGAAGAGGAAGAAGCAGAAAATGGTTTAAGAGAATTCTTAGAAGGAATAACTTTATCTAGTGATATAGATGAATTAGAAGAAAGTGATGATTATGTTACATTAATGACATTACATAGTGCTAAAGGGCTAGAATTTCCAGTAGTATTTTTAGTAGGAATGGAAGAAGGAATATTCCCAGGTTATAAATCTATATCAGAACCTAAAGAACTAGAAGAAGAAAGACGTTTATGTTATGTTGGAATAACAAGAGCAAAAGAACATTTATATTTAACTTGTAGTAAACAAAGAACAATATTTGGTTCTACGAGTTATAATCAAACATCTAGATTTTTAAGAGAAATACCAGAAGAGTTATTAGATGGTTATGAAGAAGCTTTCGGGGATACAAGCAATAAAGAAAGAATGTTTAAAGATACTGATTATAATTGGACATATGGAAGCGGAAATAATAGTAAAGTTAAAAGTTATAAAATGGATACTACGGAAAGTAAGGTTGCAGCGGCAAGTAAATCAGCAAGTAATTTTATGTTTAGAACAGCAGAAAGCTTTTTAAATAACTTGAACAAAAAATCAGAAAATAAAAAAGTAGATTTATCTCAATATAAAGAAGGCTTAAGAGTATTTCATAAGAAGTTTGGAGAGGGTACAATTAATATTGTAGAACCTGAAGGTGATGACTTGAAAGTAGATATTAACTTTGATAAGGCAGGACATAAGAGACTTATGGCAAAATTTGCTAATTTACAAATAATTGATGAATAAAGGAAAGATGTAAATGGAAAAATTAATAGTTGATATGGATGATGTATTATGTCAAAAAGGTTTTATCAGAATGATAAATGAATTTTTAAATAAAAAATATAGAGAAGAAGATGCTAATTCATATTATATAAATGATTTAATACCAAAAAGTAAATTAGAAGATTGGATTGAGTTCTATTCTAAAAGGAATGTATATGATTATGTTGATATTGCAGAAAATTCACAAGAAGTTATGAAAAGACTAAATGAAAAATATGATGTATATATAGCAACATCATATGTATTTAGAGATGCACCACAAGTTTCAGGAAAAACTTTAAATGATAAATACGATTTCTTATGTAAAAATTTTTCCTTTATGGACCCTCATAAATTTATATTTATTTCCAATAAAGAATTATTAGAAGCTGATATTAGAATTGATGATAGTCCTAATAAATTAATTGGAAAAGCTAAACTAAAATTATTATTTACAGCATATCATAATAAAAATATGACAGATGAAGAATTAAAAGAAAATAATTTTGTTAGAGTAAATAATTGGAAAGATATAGAAAATATACTTTTAAAATAAAAATAAAAATACTTGATAATACAAAAATATTATCAAGTATTTTTTAAAGAGAAGCCTTTATTTTATTGATTTCTTCTATATCAGAACCTGTAATTTCTTGGATTTCATCAATAGGGTAATTTCTAAATAATAAATTTTTAATAATTTGTAAACTCTTTTGCTTTTGACCTTTAGATAACCCGATTTTTTCGCCTTTAGATAAACCGACTTTCTCAGCATTAAATATATCAATTTTTCTTTGCTTTTCTTCTTTAGCTTTTTCTCTATTTAACATTTTAACAACATTTAACATATTATTACCACCTCTTTCTTTTAATTTTTCTAATAAATTTAAAGCAATATCTTTGCCTAAAATATTTGTGTATACTAAACTTATAATTTTACCCATAATAGGAAAATATTTTGGTTTTAAATTTCTTATTATTTTATCTAAATTTTTTTCTAATTCTTCTTTATTTTTAGATTTTTCTATTAGAAGAAATTTGAAAAAGAATTCATTTCTATTTTCTAATTCTTCATTTTTATAGTTATGAACGTCAATTAATTTATATTCTGTTATTAAACCATTTGCTTCTTGAAAATTTTCTTCTGTTAATTTTAAATTATCTGCAGCAGTCCATTTTTTTCTTCCTGTATATACTACAATTGCAATTACCTTTGTTGTCTTATATTTATTTTCTGATACTTTTTCAATTCCTTCATTTTTCATAATTTCTGATTGGTATTCTGGAATTCTAATAATAATTTTTTTATCTACATAACTTTGATGTTCTATTAAAAATATGACTCTTTTGTCTTTTAATTTATAAACAACATCAGCTTCTCTTTTTTCTAAAAAATTATTTATAAAATTATTATTTGATTTTTCTAAATTTTCAGGCTTAATTTTAGTATTAAGAGCTTCGTTTATTAAACTTGCTACATCTTCTGTATTTTCTAGCATAGTTTTAAATACTTTATCATGATACTGTTTTATTGGTTTTATTTTACTTCCTCCTTATTATATAATAGATTTATTAAACAATCAATATTTATTTTAACGTAAAAACAATTATTTTATTATATTATTTCTGATTTTCTTATAATACCTCCTTATTTCTTATTATTTGTTTGATTTTTGAAAAAATTGAAATAAATTTATGATAAAACTATTAGAAATAATTATACATAATATACTATCAAAGTATCTATTTGTCAATAGAAATCGTTCGACATAATTCGACATACTTTAATAATTATTAATATAAAAAAATTGAATAAATATAAAAAAATTGTAAATAATAAAAATAGATTATTTGAAAGGGAGGATAAAAATGGCAGATTTAAATCAAATGGAATTACAACATTTAAGACATTTAATAGGAGCACATGAGACAGCTTATCAAAAATTAAACACATATTCATCTCAGGCTGTAGACCCACAAATAAAACAATTATTTACAAAGTCAGCACAAGATGCACTTAACACAAAACAAAAATTAATGAGTTTTTTAAATAATTAAAGGAGGATAAATATGGACGAAAAAGTAATGGTAAATGATATATTAGCTGGTGTTAAATCAGATTTAACAGCTTATCAAACAGCTATTTCCGAATGTGAAAACATGCAATTAAGACAAACTTTTCAACAAATTAGAAATAATGATGAAAGTTTTCAGTATGAATTATTTAAAATAGCACAATCTAAAGGTTATTATATACCTGCTCAAAAAGCTACTGTTACAGAGATTTCAACAGTAAAAACTGAATTACAAGGATAATTAAGAAGTCGTATTTATTCATACGACTTTTTAAATTTTAGAAAAAACGAGATAAAACGAATAAAAACGAGATAAAATGAAAAAACGAAAGAAAACTTACGGAAATTGAGGAAAGAAAATCATTGCAAAAAAATAAATATTACAATATGATTACAATGAAAAATAGGGATATACAAAGGAGAGAATTTAGATGTTAAAAAAAGCTTGGATACATACAAGAAGAGGAATAAAATTCATAATACTTTTTTTCATAGCAACATTTTTAATCATAGGAACAATTGCTTTTTTATATAAACCAACATATAGCGTTTTTATCAATGGTGAGCAAGTAGGATATACGGCAAATAGAGGAGACCTTCAAAAGAAAATCAATGAATATATAGAAAAAGGTGATGGAACAAATGGAAATGTCGCATTTGTTCAAGTAGATAATATGCCAGAATATGAACTTTGCTTATTGAAAAAAGGAATAGTAACAAATGATGATGAGATTTTTAATAAAATAAAAGAATCAGGAGTTACATATTATAGATATTATGCAATAACAGAAAATCAAGAAGAAAAAACATATGTATCAAGCTTTGAAGATGCAGAAAAAGTTGTAAGTGATTTAAAAGAAAAAAATAGTACAAATATAAATAATATAGCGATTGTAGAAAAGTATGAAACAGAAATGAAAGATTTAGTTACAACAGAAGAAGCAGTATCAAAATTATATGCAGAACCACCAAAAGTAGAAGTTGCTTCAACATCTGGAGGAACAACAAGATATCAATCAAAGGGAAGTGTAAACACTAAAAGTACTACATCAAAAGGAAAAGCAAGTATAGGAATATCTTTAATAAAACCAATATCAGGAATAATAACATCAAGATTTGGTGCATCAAGTAGTATAAGAAGTTCAGCACATACTGGATTAGATATATCAGCACCAGCAGGAACAGCTATAAAAGCGGCAGCATCAGGAACAGTAACATTTTCAGGATATAAAGGTTCATATGGAAATATGTTAGTTATAAGTCATGGAAATGGAGTACAAACATATTATTGCCATTGTAGTAAATTATATGTATCAACAGGAACAAAAGTATCTCAAGGACAAACTGTTGCAGCAGTTGGGTCAACTGGAAATTCAACTGGACCTCATTTACATTTAGAAGTTAGAGTAAATGGTGTAGCATATAATCCACAAAATTATGTGTATTAAAAAAAGAAGGAATTAACCTTCTTTTTCTTTTGGATTTATGAAATAATTAATCGTATTAGAAATAGCATTTTTTTTCATAATAACTTTTGCATGTTCTATTAATTTACTTTCAAATTCGGAAGAAGAATAGAAAGAATTATAAAACTCAGAAGTTAGAGAATAAAATTTTTTAATTAAATTAGTGTCCAAATTTATATTATTAATAATTAAATAATATGTATTATTATATAAATACAAAGTACTATTCTTAGAAATCTTTGTTATATTTAAATTATAGTTGTTAATTGCTTCACAAAAATTACAAAAATCATCAAAATTTTTAAATTTAAATATTATGTGTTTGCTATTAGCATCAAAAGTTTTTCTTTTAACTTTTAAATTCCTTTTTGTATATTCATTGGGATTTTTGATGTCATTATACCTAGTAATAGTAAAAACTAAAATATCATCAGAGGAAGAAAAACCTTCAATTAAAAGCCTACATCCCTCTGTTTCAAATCCTAGTTCGTTTTTGGCTCTCTCAAGCATGTGAGTAAGAAAAGTCTGCCTTTCTGAAGATTGATAGAGCAAGTCTTTCATACTAATTTTTTCTAATTCTAAATCAGAAGGATTTACTATTACACGGATTTTATTTTCAGTAAGTCTTTCTATTTTCATAAGTACCTCCTTAAAAAACTACTAATTATATTATACTACTAATATTATTATATTTAAATGTATAAATTTTGGTAATAGAAATAATAACATAGTGAAAAATATAATTCAATAAAAAACATAAAAATTAATAAAAAAATAATGTTATTTTACTTGAAAAATTTGCTAATTCAATATATAATACCTGTGTGGAAAAATAAAATATCCGTAAGGAAAAATCGATTTTGGAGGTATATAAATGGCAACTAAAGAAAAAAATATATGGGTACTATTAATTTTTATATTATCTGGACTAGTAGTAGGAGGATTATTGGGAGAATTAGCATCTAGAGTAAGTTGGCTTTGGTGGTTATCTTATGGACAAAGTTTTGGATTAACATCACCAATTACACTAGATTTAAGTGTAATACAAATTACTTTTGCTCTAATGTTTAGAATTAATATATCAAGTATTATAGGTATGGTACTTGCAGTTTTTATTTATAAAAAAATATAGAATAGGATGGCAAATAGGGACGAATATCAAAGAAAGGACGTATTTGCCAATGAAAATAAAAGAATTACCAGAATTAGAAAGACCATATGAAAAATTAGAATTGTATGGAGAAAAAGTTTTGTCAGACGCAGAATTACTTGCAATAATAATAAAAACAGGAAATAAAGAGGAAACTGCGGTTGAAATAGCACAAAAATTATTAAGTCTAAATAATACAAAAGAGGAAAACATTAATTATCTACAAAGTTTAACTTTAGAAGAATTAATGCAAATAAAAGGAATAGGAAAAGTAAAAGCTATTCAATTAAAAGCAGTAGGAGAAATAGCAATTAGAATGTTTAAAAAGTCAAATTATAAAAAAGTTCAAATATGTCAGCCATCTGATGTAGCTAAACTTTTAATGAGTAGTTTGAAATTTGAAAAAAGTGAAATAGTAAAAGTATTAGTGTTAAATACTAAAAATGAAGTTATAAAAATAAAAGATATAGCAAAAGGAACAGCAAATTTTGTAAACATCCCTAAAAGAGATGTACTAATAGAACCAATAATAATGAAAGCTACAAAATATATATTAGTTCACAATCATCCAAGTGGTGATTCAAAACCAAGTAGAGCAGATATCGAATATACCAAAGAACTTGAAAAAGCATCTCAAGAATTGGGAATACAGTTAATTGACCATATAGTAATTGGAAATATGAATTATACAAGTATTCTTCAAGAGATAATGAAAAGCACAAGAGAATCTATGTAAAATTATTTAAGGATATAAAAGAAAGGACAAGATTTTTATGAAATTATTTACATTTGGGTCAAAAGATATCGGAATTGACTTAGGAACAGCAAATTTATTAGTAACTTTAAAAGGAAAGGGAATAGTCTTAAAAGAACCTTCAGTTGTTGCTATAAATAGAAGAACAGGAAATATTGTAGCTACAGGTTCAGAAGCTAAAGAAATGCTTCGGAAGAACACCTGAACAAATAAGTGCAGTAAGACCAATGAAAGATGGTGTAATAGCTGATTTTACAGCAACACAACTAATGCTTAAAAATATAATTGGGAAAGTTGGAAAAAGATATAATATTGGAAAACCAAGAGTAGTAGTAGGAGTGCCATCAGGTATTACGGAAGTAGAAGAAAGAGCAGTAGAAGAAGCAGTTATGCAAGCTGGAGCAAGAGAAGTTTATCTAATAGAAGAGCCAATGGCAGCAGCAATTGGAGCGTCATTAGATGTTGGAGAGCCAAGTGGAAATATAATAGTAGACATTGGTGGAGGAACTACAGAAGTAGCAGTTATATCTTTAGGAGGAATTGTTGTAAGTCATTCTTTAAGAGTTGCTGGAGATGAATTAGATGAAGATATTGTAAATTATATAAAACGTGAATTAAATCTAGCAATAGGTTCTACAACTGCAGAACAAGTAAAAATACAATTAGGATGTGCAATGCCACTTATGACAGAAACATCTATGGAAATAAGAGGAAGAGATTTATCAACAGGACTTCCAAGAAATGTGACAGTAACATCAACACAAATGGAAGAAGCATTAAAAGAATCTATATCAAAGATAGTAGAAATAGTTAAATTAACATTAGAAAAAACACCACCAGAACTTGCAGCTGATATTATGGAAAAAGGAATAGTATTAGCAGGTGGAGGAGCATTAATTAAAAATTTAGATAAATTAATAAGTCAAGAAACAGATATGCCAGTATATGTGGCAGATGACCCATTAGATTGTGTTGTAAGAGGAGCAGGAAAAGTTTTAGAAGATATTGAGCGTTTAGGAAGAGTTCTTGTAAATGCTAGAAATAAAAAATATAGATAAAATAGAAAAGGAGTAGAAAATGTACAGAAATAAAAAAACTGGAATTATAGGAATAGTTATAACTGTAATAATTTTGATTTTAATTGTGATATTTTCAAATGGTGAAAATAATAGTAACTTTTTTGAAAATGCTGCAACTAATTTAGTTATGCCAATACAAAATGGTTTGACATATTTAAAAAATAAAATAAGTGGAAATAGTACATTTTTTACTGATATTAATAACTTACAAAATGAAAATGAAGAATTAAAACAAAAAAATAGTGAATTAGAACAATCTTTAAGAGAATTAGAAAATATAAAAACAGAAAATGAAACGCTAAAAGAATATCTAAATTTAACAGAAAAATATGGAGAGTATAAAACAATTCCAGGATATGTTATAAATAAAGATATAAGTAATTATTCAAAAACTATAGTTATAAACATCGGAAGTGATGATGGGGTACAAGAAAACATGACAGTTATTGGAGATGAAGGATTAGTAGGGCATGTTGTTTCTGTAACAAATTCTACAGCTAAGGTTGAAACAATTATTGATACAGCAAGTTCTATTAGTTGTTCAATGAGTACGACAAAAGATAGTATAGTTTGTAAAGGTACTTTAGATGGACAATCAGAATTAAGAGCAATGTATATACCAACAGATGCAAATATCATACAAGGAGATAGTATTGAAACATCTGGATTAGGTGGAATATATCCAAAAGGAATACATGTAGGAACAGTTAAAAGTGTAACAAATACTCAAAATATAGTAGATAGATATGCAATTGTAGAAACAGCAGTAGATTTTGATAAATTAGATACAGTACTTGTAATAACAAACCAATAAAGAGGTGAAAAATTTGAAAAAAACAATTATAAATATAGTTTTGATTTTAGTAGCATTAATTATATATTATCTTCAATCAAACTTCTTTACTTGGTTTAATATAGCAGGTATTATGCCAAACTTATTTATTATATTTGTTTTATTTATAGGGTTATTTGCAAGTAAAACAATGGGAACAATTTATGGAATTATTATAGGGCTATTTTTAGATTTCATTTTAGGAATGAGAATAGGAATAAACGCAGTAACATTAGGACTAATAGGATTTTTGGCAGGAGTATTTGATAAGAATTTTTCTAAAGATAGTAGAATGACAATAATGGTTATGGTATTATTTTCAACAGTTTTAGTGGAAATTCTAAATTATTTGTTAAAATATATTTTCTTATCAATAAATGTTGAAATAGGAAACTTTATAATAATTTTAGCAATTGAGATTATATATAATTTATTACTAACAATTATTTTGTATCCTCTTATACAAAAAAGTGGATATTATATAGAAAATGAATATAAAGGAAATAAAATATTAACAAGGTATTTTTAAATAAAATAATATATGAAAGAAGGTGATAATTTGATAAGAGATTTTAAAAAACCTAATATTAATTTGAGATTTAACTTGCTAACAATACTTGTTTATATAATAGGAATAATTTTAATTATCAAATTATTTAGCCTTCAAATAGTGCATGGCGCTGAATATAGAGAAGAATCTAATACAAGATTAACAAGAGAAAGTACATTGGAAGCTGCTAGAGGTTCGATTTTGGATAGGTCTGGAACATCATTAGTTAGTTCAACAGTGCAATTTTCACTTGAGATGTATAAAACAAAAGTTGATGATGATACTTTAAATAAATCAATTTTAAACATGGTACAAGTTTTAGAAAAGTATGGAATATCATATGATGATACATTTCCTGTAACCATAAATCCATATGCATATACAATAGAAGGCGATAATTTAAAAGAATGGTTGGATGATAATGATTTAGATGAAAATACAACTGCAGAAGAGGCTTTTAATGAATTTAAAGATAAATATGAAATACAAAATACTACTAATTTAGATGAAATTAGAAAAATAATTACAGTTAGATACAATATATCTACCCAAGGATATAGTAGTACAAGAGCTATTACTATTGCTGAAAACATACCAAGAGAAGCAGTTGCAGAATTTAGTGAGAGTTCAGATAAATTTGCTGGGTTAAATATTTCAGTAAAACCGGTAAGACAGTATACTTCTGGAAGTTTAGCAGCACATATTTTAGGATATGCTTCACAAATAAGTGCAGAAGAATATGCGACAAGAAAAGATACATATAGTCAGAATGATATAATAGGAAAAACAGGAATAGAATATGTTTTTGAAGAATACTTAAAAGGAAAAAATGGTGTAAGACAAATAGATATGTCTGTTGATGGGGCAACAACGGCAGAATATATTTCGGAAGAAGCTGTAGCAGGTTCTGATATAGTTCTTACTATTGATGCAAACCTTCAAAGGGTAACAGAAGAAGCGTTAGCAGCAAATATACAAAAAATTGCAAATGGTGGATTTGGACAAAGATTTGATGCAAAAGCAGGAGCTTGTGTAGTTATGAATGTAAATAGCGGTGAAATACTAGCTATGGCAAGTTATCCTACATATAATCCAGCAGACTTTGTTGGAGGAATTAGTACTGAAAATTGGAATAAATATAATAATGATGATGCACATCCTTTGGTAAATAAAGCAGTACAAAATTCATATTCACCAGGTTCAACATTTAAAATGGTAACAGCTATTGCAGGTTTACAATCAGGGGTAATAAATACAAATACTATAATAAATGATACAGGAAGATATACAAAATATAGAGATTTCCAACCAGTATGTTGGTATTATACAGATTATCATAGAGGTCATGGACGTTTAAATGTTTCAGGAGCTATTGAAAAATCTTGTAACTTTTTCTTCTATGAAACAGCTGATAGAATGGGAATTGGTACTCTAGCTAGATTTGCAAAATATTTTGGATTAGGAACAAAAACAGGAGTTGAGCTACCTAGTGAAGCATCTGGTTCTGTTGCTTGTCCTGAAACAAAAGCTAAGTTACATCCAGATGACCCAAGTTGGTATGCAGCAGATACTTTACAGGCTGCAATAGGACAGAATGACAACTCATTTAGTCCAGTACAAATGGCAAGATACATAAGTATGCTTGCAAATGGTGGTCATAGAATTGACCCAACAATAGTTAAAACAATAAGAAAATCAGATGGTTCTGAAGCTTCTAGAGAAGAAATAGAAAACTTTGTAAATCAAAAACTTGGCATAGAACAAGAACAAACAGAAGATATACAAATAGACCAAAAAAATCTAGATGCGGTTTTAGCAGGTATGGAATCTGTTACTCAGGATAGTTCGGGAACAGCATATGTAAGATTTAAAGATTTTGGTATAAGTGTTGGAGGTAAAACAGGTTCAGCTGAGGCTGCTGGAAATAAAGTAAATGCATGGTTTGTTGGTTTTGCACCTTTTGAAAATCCAGAGATTGCAATTGTTGTAATTGTAGAAAATGGAGGACATGGAAACTATACAGCAGAAGTTGTAAGAGACATTATGCAAGAATATTTTGGAATGAATATGCAAACTGTAGAAGAAAACATGACTGCAAAGCCATATGTTCAGATAATGAATTAAAAGTTAGGAAAATTTCCTAGCTTTTAATTTTTACAAAAAGGACATATAAAATTTACAAAAATTGTAAATAAAAACATTGACTTAAATGTAAAAAAATGGTAAAATAAATAATGCATAAACCAAAAGGTTTATAGAAATTAAATAGACTATAGAAAGGAAAGTATCATGGCAGTTTCAGTACGCAATACATTTTTTGCGGGTACTCTTCTTGATGAAGATAGAAACTATTACGGTACAATTGGCAAGGATGGAATTATTCGTGATTCCAATGAGACCGAGCTGGGTCGAGTCGACAATGCTGGTCAGGTTTTTGATACCAATAATATGAAGAAAGGTAAAATTGACACCAGAGGGCGTTGGCTCAACCTGTTTGGATATGTAATTGGTTACTATCTGCCTCTGTAGTCCAATTTAAAGAATCAGATTTGATTCTTAAGGAGTGTGTTTTTATAGCATACTCCTTATTTTTTTCTTAAAAGTTTTTCTAAATATTGACAATAAAGAAATTCTATATTATATTTTAGATGTAATTTCTATAAAATGGAAGGATGTAAAATGAAAAATAATTTTGTAAGTATTAATTTGAGAAAAGATGAGATTTTAATAAAATTAAGTGAAGAAGCAGAACAAGCACAGATTATAGCAGAATTGAAAAAAAAATTACCAGAACTTAAAAAATTATATAAAGATGAAAAGACCCCAATAAGAGTAACTGGTAAAATATTAAAAAATAAAGAAATAGACGAAATACAAGAATTAATAAAAAGTAAAATAGATGTAGAAATAGATTTTGATACACCTAAAAGCTTAGGGCTATCTAGTATAAAAAGAACATTTGCTAAAGAAATAGCAGTTTCAGAAACAAAATTTCATAGAGGTTCTTTGCGTTCTGGACAAAAATTAGAAACAGAAGGTAGCTTAGTAATAATAGGAGATGTAAATTCAGGAGCAGAAGTTATGGCTTCTGATAATATAATCGTATTAGGAGCTTTAAGAGGTTTAGCACATGCAGGTGCGAAAGGAAATAAACAAGCAATAATAGCTGCAGGGTTGTTTGATGCAGTACAAGTTAGAATAGCAAATATTGTAAAAGAAATAAACCGTGATGAAGAGCCATTACACAAACAAGCATATTTAAGTGTAATAGACGATAAAATAGTTATTGAATAATATTAATTTAAAAGTAAAAGTATTAAAATACCAAATAGTATTTCATCATGGACATCTTCTTTATAAAGAAAAAATAATAAACTAATTATAATAAGGTCATCTAAATATAATTTTATGCCCAATATTTCAATAATAGGATTTTCTAAATCTGATTGTAAAAGACCATTAAGGTTAATATTGGCAAAAGAAATATTTTTAGATGACCTTTTAAAATATCTTTTTTGTTTATTCTCATGGTTATTATTCGTAAATTCCTCATCTTTTTTAATTTCGTTTTTATTTATATTTTCATTTTTATCTTCATCTTTATTATTTTTATATAAATTATTTCTATAATTATGTGGGTAATAACGGTAGTAATTATGATAAGAAAATGGATAAAATGGAAAATTAGCCATTTTTATTATTCTCCTTATTATCATTTTTTAACAATTCAGCTATTTGAGCAACATTTAACAAATTTGCATATTGGTCAAGTTTCTCTTTTTTACTATCTCTTAAATAGGGTTTTAAAGAAGAAAGTAAATTTTTTCTTGGGTCATTATTGTTATTTAATTTGTCAATAACATTTTTCATTTTCATAATAGTGTTTATATCAATATTACTAAAATCCAAATTATTTTTATTATCATTTTTATTTTCTGTTTCTTTATTAGTACTTTCGCTAGAGCTGTTATTATTTACAATAGAAGAAATATTTTGCATCATTTCTGGAGGAATATTTGAAATAATATCAGAAATGTTACCATTTTTCATCATTTCATTTAGTTTATTTATAGAATTTTGGTCAATTTTAAAATTATTATTATCCAAAAAAATCACCTCTAAAATAAATATATGAAAATAAATTTAATCTATGTATAATATGTAATTAAAATTAAAATGTTACAAAATGTAAAGAAAAAAACATATTATTGTAATATTTAAAAAAAAATAAATTAAAACTATTTCCGTAGTAAAAAAATGGGAGTATATGAAAAATTAACATAAAAAGTTAAAAAAAGACATAAAACCCTTGAAAAATCTAGAAATAAAGGTTATAATAGTAAATAGAGGTATTATAAACTAAGGAGGGTTATTATGAGAAGCAAAGTTTTTAAAATTGTAGTAGCTATTTTATTAGTTATGACCTTGACAATGGTAAATTTTATTTACGTTGGAGCAGGTCTTGTTAGTTATGCTGCAGAAAAGGTATCTACGAATCATAAAAATGTAGAATTTACAGCAGAACTAAAAAATGAAAACACTTTAAACTTACAAATTAGTGTTAAAAATGAAGGATATTTTAATGGAGAAATCACTTTAGAAAATAGTAATTTTAAATTAAAAAATTCTCAAAGTGAATATGTAAACAAAGTTGAAGAAAATAAAATATCTTTAAATCAAATAAATGCAGGAACAGTTGCACAAATTGATGTTGAAATAGAACAAATAAAAGATGATAACTTAGATATCAATCTTTTAGATAGAACTTCAACAGTGAAACTAACAGGTATTTATAGAGATAGTACAGAAAAAGATATTAATATTGAAGCTTCAAGAGAAATAAAATTAGAATATTCTGAAACAAATGATGAAAATAATATAGAAAATGGCATGGAATTAATAACAAATAAAATTACTACTTTTAATGGAAAGGAAAAAAGAATTGTACAAGTTTCTATGAATTTAGGATTAAAAGACAATAATTATCCTATAAAAGAAATAGATACAAATGTTACAATATCAGGAGAAGAACCAGAAGTAGTAACAAAAGCAAATTTAAATACCATGACATCTTTTAATAGTGAATATAAAGATGGAAATCTTCAAATGGTATTAACAAATGAACCAAATGAAGAAAATAAAATTTTATGGAAAAAACAAGGAAATGAAAACATCATTTTAACACTTGTTTATGATAAAGATGTTGATTTAAATGGTGTTAAATTACCAGTAGAAGAAACAGTAAAATTATATAATGATAAAGAAATTACAGTTTCTAATACAATAGAATTAAATAATGAAGAAAAAGATAATTTAGTTCAAGTTTCTGTAACTAATACAGAAGATACTATATATAAAGGTAAATTAAATGCTAATTTAGACCGTTCATTTGAGACAAAAACAAATGTAGCAGTTAACTTAAGCAATGCTGAAGATTATATTTCTATAAAAGAAAATGCAAGTAATTATAATTTATCAAACGGTAATACAGTAAGAGCAAATGTGGTATACAATAAAACTGTTATAGAAAAATCAGCATTTGATAAAATATTAGGACAAGATGGAACAATTCAAATATTAAATGAACAAGGAGTAATTTTAGCAAATATAAATTCAGAAACTGAAGTTGATGAAAATGGTAATATTGTTGTAGATTATGCAGGAAAAGAACCTACAGCAATTGAAATAAAAACAAGTAAACCAGTAGCAGAAGGAAATATAGTATTTACACATACTAAAACTATAAAACCATCAAATATAGATATTATAAGTAATGCTACAGAAATAGTATCAGGAATATCTATCAACCATGGAACAGGAATAGTAAGTGAGCAAGAATCAAAAATAGCAATGCAAGATTCAAAAACAGAAGCTTCATTAGAAGTAAATAAAGATACATTATCAACAGTAGTAGATAATAATGTGGAAATAAGAGCTCTATTAAAGAGCAATCAAGAACAATATAATTTATATGAAAATCCAGTTATTAGATTTGACTTACCTGAATCAGTAGAAAATATAACAGTAAATAGTATAGATTTAGTTTATGAAACAGAATTAAAAGTAACAAATTATATTACTCAGGGAAGAACAATTTTAGTACAATTAGAAGGAGCTCAAACAGCTTATAAAGAGCAAGGTGTAGAAGGAGCATTACTTGTATTAAATATTACAGCTACAGTAAATAGAAAATCAGCAACTCAAGATTCAAGTATATTAATGACATATCAAAACAAACAAGAAATAGGTACAGCAGAATCAGCAATAAAAATAGTTGCACCAACAGATATGACATTAGTACAAAGTATTAATGATTTAGGAGTAGATACAATAGGACGAGAAGAACAAACACAAGTATCACTTCAAAGAGGAACAGATAGTAAAAACCTAACAACAGGAATTGAAGTAATAAACAATAATGAAAATACTGTAGAAAATGTAAAAGTATTAGGAAACTTCCCTACAAGAAATACAGAAAATAATATAGATAATAATGTAATACAAGGAATTAATGTAACAGGTGTAGAAGGAGCTAAAGTTTATTATTCAGAAAATGAAAATGCAACAGATGATTTACAAGATGGAAATAATGGATGGCAAGAATCAATTACAGACGGAACACAAGTTAAAAAATATTTAATTGAAATTCCACAAATGGAAACACAATCAAGTATGCAAGCAAATTATGTTACTTCAGTACCTGCATCTCTAGAATATAATCAAGAAGCAAGTCAAGGATATTTGGTAACATATCAAAATTCATTAACAAAAGCTTCAAATCAAATGAAAGCAACAACAATAAAGATGGAAACAGGCGTTGGACCAATCTTAGAGACTAAATTAACAGCAAGTGTTGGTGGTTCAGATGATACAACTGTAAAAAATGGAGAAGTAATTAAGTATAAAATAGAAGTATCTAATGTAGGTAGTGAAGATATAGCTAATGTTACAGTAAAAGGAAATGTACCTGAAGGAACAACACTAGTAGAGCCAGAAGATAAATATGAATATACAGGAGCTTCATATTATAAAGAACTAGATAGTAGAACATATGAAGATAAAATAGACACATTAAAAGTTGGAGAAATTGCAACAAGAGAATATGAAGTAAGAGTAAATTCAGGTGTAGCAGAAGGAACTAAATTAGTAAATACTTCAGAAATACAATATGGGGATGTAACAAAAACTTCAGAAGAAAATACACTTACTACTACAAATGGAAATATTCGTGTTAGTGTAAAGAGAGTAACAGATAGAAGTATTAACTTATATGAAACAGGAACAGTACAATATTTTGCAATTATAGAAAATATTTCAAATGAACCACAAGAAGATATAAAAGTAAAAACTAATTTACAAGATGGATTAGAAGTAACAAGATTAAATTTAACAACTAATATGGAAAAAGCAAATGAATCAAATAATAAAACTTATGGAGAAGAAGAATCTACTATAAATGTAGGAGAACCAGTAGAGATAACAGAAGAAGAATTAACACAAAATAATAGTAATTCAAATTCTCAAACAGAACAAATAGAATATAGTGATGAAATAAACATAGGTTCATTAGAGCCAGGTGAAAATAAAGTATTAGGTTATGACTTAAAAATAAATAAAGTAGATAACATGGATAGAATTAATTTCTATGTAACAGCAAATGACCAAAACGAAGAATATCGTTCAAATGTTGCAACAGATGAAATAAGACAAGCAGAAATTGGATTATCAATGACAGCAACTCCAGAAAATAACTATGTAAAATCTGGTGACACTATAGTTTATACAATAAATGTTAAAAATAATGGAACAGAAGCTATTGAAAGTTTAGTATTAAAAGATGATATACCATCAAGTTTAACAGTAAATAAGGTACAAGTTGGTGGACAAGAAGTAGCAGATTTAAAAGGAAGAAACAATATAGAAATTTCAATTGACTTATCTGCAGGAAATGAAATGATAATTACAATAGAAACAGTAGTAAATTATTCAGAAGGAAGAACAGAGGCAGAGCCAATTACAAATGTAGCACATGTAGATTTATTAGGAGAAACAATTGCTACAACTCCAGAAATTACTCATATTATTGAAGCAAATGAAAATGCTCAAACAGGAACTACTGGGGAACCAAATGAAGATAATAATGTTGGAAATAATAATATAGCAAATGGAAATGGAATAATAACAGGTGTTGCATGGTTTGATGAAAATGCAAATGGACAAAAAGATAATGGCGAACAATTAATGAGTGGTGTAAAAGTACACTTATATAATACAGAAACAAATAATTTAGTAACAAAGGAAAATGGAGATGTATTAGAAGCAACAACAAATGAAAATGGTGTATATGCATTAGACCATATAGGAAATGGAAAATACATAGCAATATTTGAATATGATGCAACATATACATTAACAAAATATAAAGCAGAAGGCGTAAGTGAAAACAATAACTCTGATGTAATGATGAATGAATTAACAATAGATGGAACAAAACAAAATGTAGCTTCAACAGATATTATTGAAATAAATAATACAAATGCTTCTGATATAAATATTGGTTTAATACAATTACAAAACTTTGATTTACAATTAGAAAAATTTGTAAATAGAATAGTTATTCAAGATTCAAGTGGAAGTACAGTAAGAGAATATGGAGATGAAACTTTAGCAAGAGCAGAATTAGATGCAAAAAGAGTAAATGGAGCAACAGTTGTAATTGAATATAAAATAAGAGTAAGCAATGTTGGAGAAGTAGACGGATATGTAAGAAGTATTGTAGATTATATGCCAAATGATTTAAAATTCAGTTCAGAATTAAATAAAGATTGGTATCAAACATCAGAAGGATTATATAATACAAGCTTAGCAAATGATAAAATAGCACCAGGAGAAAGTAAAGAAGTAACATTAACATTGACTAAAGATATGACAGAAAACAATCTAGGATTAATAAATAATACGGCAGAAATTGAAGAAGCTTATAATGAATTAGGATTAGCAGATAGTAATTCAACACCAGGAAATAGAGTAAATGGCGAAAATGATTATGGCTCAGCTGATTTAATCTTAGGTGTTAGAACAGGTGGAGGCATCTATATAGGAATTACTGTAGCAATAGTTGCTTTACTTGGTATAGTTGGATTTATAATAATAAGAAAAAAATCTAAAGAAAAAAATGAAATATAATAAGGAAGGAGGGAAAAATAGAAATGATAAAAATAAAGAAATTTATAATTAGTACTATTGTTTTATTAATAGCCATAATAGGAATTTCTACAATATCAAATGCATATTATGTAGGTCAAATTTTAACAATAACAGATGATCAATATTTAACAAGTAGTAATATATTCTGTATGGAGCATGGACAAGATATAAGTGATCAAATGCAATATAAAATAATTTCCCAAGTAAGAATTGAAGGAACAAAATCAACAGACCAAACAGGAAAAACTATAGACCATATAGATAATGCAAGATTAGCATATATATTATCTCAAGATAATGGTTCAGTTAAATGGACAGGACCTGTAGCAAATGCAATTTGGAACTTTGGTTATACATGGATGAGAGATGTAGGACAATACCATGCAGGATTATATCTAGGATTTGCAGGTAGCAAAACAGGAGATTATACAAGTTCAGTAGACCAAGGAGCAATTGATTATGCAAATAGTATTGCTAATGGAAGTAATGTAACAGATAATACTAATAAAGATAATATTCAAGTAGTATCTTATCAAAAAGACGGAAAAGGTTATATGAGAATAGGTCCATTTAATTGGACATTTGGAGGAACAATAACAGATATAAATATATATGACCAAGATTCTAATCCAATATCAGAAAAATTAATTAGTACTTTTTCAGGAACAACAGAAAACTTTATTGATGCTAGTGGTATAAAATCAGGAACAGATTTCTATATCTCAATACCAATAGATGGAAAAGTTACAAAAATAACTAAAATTACAGGTAATATGCAACAAGAAATAAAAGGAGTTAATATATGGTTTCTAGAAGCAACAAATGGATATATACAAAATATGTTAATTAGAGAACCATATACAACTACTCAAAATATTGAAATATCATTTGATTATGATATACCAACAACAGGACATTTAAAAATAGTAAAAGTAAATAAAGACAATACAGAAGTAAAATTAGCTGGAGTAGGATTCTATATTATGAATAATGAACTTGGACAATATGTAAAACAAGATGAAAATGGTAATATTTCATATGTAGATACTAAGGAAGAAGCAACAGAATTTGTAACAGATGAAAATGGTGAAATTTATATTGAAAATTTGGTAGTAGGAACATATACAGCATATGAAACTAAAAATCCAAATTATGGATATGAATTTTTAACAGATGGACAAGTAACACAAATACAAGCTGGTCAAACAACAGAATTTCAAATAGGAAATAAACAAATTTATGTTAAATTATCAGGATTTGTATGGGTAGATAAACAATCAGGAAAACAATCATACAGAAACGACCTTTACAAAGATAATGATTATGACGATTCAGATATTCTATTAGATGGAATTACAGTAAGATTAAAAGATAGAACAACAGGTGAAACTGTAATGGAAACAACAACAGCAGAAGGTGGAGCATATCAATTTGTAGATGTTCTAATAGAAAAATTACAAGATTATTATATAGAATTTGAATATGATGGATTAACATATACTAATGTAGTTCCACATTTGGAAAATGAAGAAAATGGTTCAAAATCAGCTGAAAATGCAGAAGTAAGAGATAGATTTAATAAAAACTTCAGTACCATAGAAGGAAATACAGAAAATACAGGTATTACACTTGATGAAAATGGAAATAAAGTATATGACTTAAGTTATAATTTAGACCAAAATGAACATACAGCAACATTAATTAATAATGGACAATATCTAATAACAGGAAATACAGATGAAGGTGGATATGTAATTTGGGATCACTTTACATATGGTATGGAAGAGATTAAATGGATTAATCAAGGTTTATATGAAAGAGAGATGCCAGATATTGCATTAATAAAAGATATGCAAAATGTAAGAGTTTCAATAAATGGATATCAACATGTATATGAATATGCACAAAGATTTATTAACCAAGGAGAATATGGAGATGGCTTTAATGTAGGTGTAAAATTTGGTAATAAATATGGAAGTATGTCATATACAAGACCAATTTATAAAGCAGATTACGAATATACAAATCCAAATGATACTAGTAAAGAATTAAAAGTATACGCAACTTATAGAATAGGTATAAGAAATCAATCAACTAATTTAGTAACACAAGTAAATGATATTGTAGATTATTTTGATAGTAATTATACAATAGCAAGAGTAGGGACAAGCTTAGACCAAAATGGAGAAGTTGTAGATGGTCTTACTCATACAGAAGAAAACTATGACGATAATTATACAAAAACAACAATTAATACAAACTTAAAAATAAATCCACAAACTCAAGCTGATGTTTATGTAGAATTTGAGTTAAATAGAGAAACAGTTGTTAACTTAATAAATGATGGAGAAGTATTAGAAAATGTAGCAGAAATTAGCTCATATTCAGTATTTGATGAAAATGGAGCAGTATATGCTGGTATAGATAGCGATTCTAACCCAGAAAATGCTACACCAGGAAGTGAACCAACATATCAAGATGATACAGATTCAAGCCCTGGATTTAAATTAGAAGTTGCAGATGCAAGAGAGTTATCAGGTAAAGTATTCTTAGATTCTACATCTGGAGAGTTAATGACAGGTGAAATAAGACAAGGTTCAGGAGCATATGAAGATGGAGAAACTGGAATTGAAGGAGTAGCAGTTACATTTACAGAAAATACAGGAAGCGGAAAAGTATATAATGCTACAACAGACAGCAATGGTGATTTCTTAATTACAGACTTTATACCAGGAGATTATACATTAACATATACTTGGGGAGATGAAACATATACCGTACAAAAATATAAAGGTACAGTATATAGTAAAGATAGATATGATGCAAATGTTGCTAATAAAGAATGGTATAAAACAGACGTAGACACAAGATGGACTGATGCAATTGATGATTATGCTTTAAGACAACAAATAGATGAAGAAATAAAACATATTACAAGTTCTACTCAAAAAACAATAAATAAAATGGATTCTACTACACCTACAATGGGAGTCGGAGTAGAATATGAAACAGCATACACAGCATCTTCAGGAGATAAATATGTATATCAAATTAAGAATATTGATTTTGGTATAGCAGAAAGAGCAAGACAAAAATTAGAATTAGATAAGAGAATTAGTTCAGTAAAAGTAACACTTGCAAATGGTCAAGTAATTATGGATGCAAAAATAGATGAAGATGGAAATATAACAGGTACAACAGATCATTTAATTTACATGGGACCATCTGAAACTTCTATTCCAGCAAATGGATTCTTAAGAATAGAATTAGATAATGAATTAATTCAAGGTGCAACAGTAGAAGTTGGATATGAATTTAAAGCAACAAACCAAAGTGAATTAGATTATTTATCAGAAAACTATTATAAATACGGAATTGTTGAAGGAGATATTGTTAAGATAACACCATCAGCAATAATAGATTACTTAGATAGTGATTGGGCATTTGATAATGAACAAAATAGTAGTTGGGAAGTTAAAACATTAGACGAAATAAAAGATTTAGTAGCAGATGTAGTATATAATAATTCAGAATCTACAATAAACAATAAAATAATATTATATACAGAAAGCTTAAAAGACCAACAATTAGAGCCAACACAATCAGCTACAACTAATTTACAAGTATCTAAGATATTATCTACATCAGATGACTTAACATTTGATAATGAAACAGAAATGAATGTTTTAGATAAAACAGGAGGTTCTGAACCAGATGAGATTCCAGGAAATTATATCCCAGGACAAGGTCATACTGAAATAGATGATGATACAGCAGAAACAGTTATAGTAACACCAAGTACTGGTGGAAATAGAGCATTCTTAATACCAACTATAATTGGAGTAACAGCATTAATAATCTTAGGAGCAGGAGTTGTTTTAATAAGAAGAAAAGCTTTAGGAAATAAATAAACATTAAAAAAATAGGGTAGAAAATAAAAAGTTTTCTACCTTATTTTTTGGTGGTGAAAATACTTATAATATTACGCAAATAAATAGTTTAGAGATTTAAGAGTAAAAAATGTGGAAAAATGTCACAAAATTGTAAAAAATTTTTAACATAAGGAAATTTAATTAATAAAAATAAGCATCCCTAATAGTGTATAAAACAATTTATGTAATATTTGGTAATTATGGAAAAAACTTATATTGATTTTTAGGCAAAAACCAAGTACTATTAATATAAATAAGAAAATAGCTAAACAAAGCTTAAGTTAGAGGGGGTCCATATGAAAAAAGGAACAATTGGAAAAATATTTACATTAGTTATTTTACTAATTACAGCAATAGCAATGAGTAAAATATTTACAAAGACAAGTTTTGGGGCAGATAATGAGGAAAGGCCTATTATTGAAGGTAATTTAGATAAATATATAAATTATCAATTATCTGATGGTAGCCAAGGTACTTTAGTACAATATAGCCTTAGAACTGGAATGCAATATGGAGAGGAATTTTTTGCAATTAAAAATTCTACATTAAATGTTAATTTAAATCAAATAGACGGTAAATATCCATATGATGTTAAGGTAATAACAAAAAGTACAAAAGTTACTAATGGAAAAACTAATAATATAGATGTAAAATATAATTATGATTCTAATAGTGGAAACTTGAATATAAATGTATCTAATGAAAATGAAAATGGAGAACCTATTTATAATACAAGACCAGCTGAAAATGATAGAGATGAATTTGTAATTATTTCTTATTATGATACATTTACACAAGAAAAACCTATAAGAGAATTATCATGTGCAGTATCATATAATGCAGTATTATTTACAGAAGATAGTAGACAAGTAAATATACAAGGAGCATTAACAAAAGAAGTAACAGATGATTTTGGAGATTTAACATCTGTTTCAACTACAAGAAGTGATATTTATAATGGATATATTAAATCTAACATTATAAATGAAACAAACTATGATACAGAATACACAGAAAATAATGAAATATTAATAAGTAATAAAAATGCACATCAAAAAATTAATATTACAGAAGAAAATACTTTTGTAAATGCTAATGATATTTATTATAAGAGTACAAAAATATTAAAAGAAGACTTCTTAAATGTATTAGGTGAAAATGGTAATATACAAATATTAGATGGAAATAATAATGTTATTTCAACTATTGATAATAATACATTTAATGAAAACGGAGAAGCAATAGTTAATTATAATGATGATGTAAATAATATAGTAATAAAAACAAGTGATATTATTAATGAAGGAATATTACATATAGAAAATGTAAAGAAAATAAATGGTAATATATTAAATTTAGAAGATAAAGATATTACAAGAAAAATAGATATAATAGGAATAAATGAAAAAGAAGAACAAATAAATTCAGAAGAAGTTATAAATTATTTACAGGGAGGAAGCTTAAATTTAAATTCTAATAACAACAATGTTAATATAGAAGCAAATAATGAAGATAGTGTAGCAACACAAATAGTAGAAGAAGAAAGTTACAGAAATGAAAAAGAAGATACAATAGAAATAAAAGATTCTACAACTAATGTAGAAGTAAATGTAGATAATGAAGAATGGACAAATGAAAACCAAAATGATGTAACATTTGATATTTACTTAAATTCAACAAATATAGCTTATAATTTGTTCAAAAATCCAACAATAAGAATAGAATTACCTAGTGAAGTTGAAAAAGTAGTATTAGGAGATAGCCAATTAGTTTATGCAAATGGATTAAATCTAACAAATGTAAGTGTAGAAAATGGAGAAAATGGTAATTTAAATATTGTAGCAAATATAGAAGGAGCTCAAACACAATATGGTCAAAATAACTTAGATTTAAAAACAGATTTAAAAATTGCTACAAAAGTAATACTAAAGAAAGATATAGAAGAAACAAATGAAAAGATAAATATTTCATATACTAATGAAGGAAATGAAAATGGAAACATAGAAAAACCAGTAAAAATAAAAGCATACACAGCAAATAATCAAGAAAATATAAATGGAGAAAATGTTGAGGTATTTACTAATGATGAAACTTTAGGAGATAAACTTGAGCAAGTTGCACAAGAACAAATAAAAGAAAATGTAATGCCTACAGCAACTCAAAGTGAAGTAGAAGGATTAAATGTAACAATAGACACTACAAGAGGAGAAGACAAATTAAATGATGGAGATGTTGTTTATGAAGGTGAATTTATAAAATATAGTGTTAAATTTACTAATACAACAGATAGCGATATAAACAATGTAAAAATACAAGCAACAATTCCAGAAGGTTTAACTTATGGAGAATTAGAAGCAGATTATCATAGTTATCTTGGTAAATATGATTATAACTTTGAAAATGATACTAGAGAAAAAGAAATAGATGTAGGAACAGTTAAGGCAGGAGAAACTGTTACTAAATTCTATGAAGTAAAAGTAAATGATTTAGCAGATAATGAAAATGAAAAACAAGTAACAAGTAATATCAAAACATATATAGGAAGTACTGAAACTACAAATTATGAAATGACAAATGTAGTAAAACCAGCAGAAGTTACAAGTTTCTTAAATGCACAATTAGATAGTGGAAGAGATAGATGGAATTATAATGTAGAAGTAAACAATCCAGAAAATAAAGAAATTACAATAAGAGTAAAAGTACCTAAATATTTTGAATTTATTCTTATAGCACATAATATGACTATATATCCACAAGACCAAGTAAAAATTAGTGATGATAATGTTATTGAAATTACTGTAAATGATGGTGGAGAATATAGCTTCCAAGGAAACATGAATAGCCTTGAAGTTAAAGAAGATTTTGATACAAGTAAAGTTGAATTAAAGGCATATGCAAGTGTAACAGCAGATGGAATCGAGTATAAAACAAATGAAAATAGAATAATATACGAGTTTGAAACTGTATCTGTAAAAATGACTTCTGAAAATGAAGGAGAAGAAGTAAAATATGGTGATAATATAAATTATCATATAACTATTACAAATACAGGAAGAACTAATTTTAATGACCCAGGATATGACACAGTATCAGTAAAACTTTTAGATTATTTACCTGAAAATGTAAATCCAGTAAAACTTACATATGATTATTATGAAATAGTAGATGAAAATACTGGAGCAATTTCAAATGAAAAAACAAAGAAAACAAAAGATATATCAGGAACACAAGTAGATGAAAACGGAAATAAATTACCTAGTGTAGATTTATCTTTTATAATTCCATATAATGGAACTATTGAAGTAGATATAGAAACAACAGCAGGATTCTCAGCTGAGAAAACCGATATAGAAAATAATGCAATAGTTCAAGGAGAAAGAATAAAAACACAAACATCTAACACTATTAAACATACAATTCTTCCATATGATTATCAAGAAGAACCAACAAATCCAGACAATCCAAATAATCCTGATAACCCAAATAATCCAGATAATCCGGACAATCCAAATAACCCAGACAATCCAAATAATCCGGGTACATCAGGAGAAGGAAAATATAGCATATCAGGTGTTGCTTGGGAAGATAGAAATGGTGATGGAAGTAGACAAAGTGGAGAATCTTTATTAAGTGGAATAGAAGTAATGTTAGTTGATTTAAGTGATTCAAGTAACGTAGAATTAAGAACAGTAACTTCAAATGGAGAATATTCTTTTGGAAATTTAGACCAAGGACAATATATAGTAGTATTTACATATGATACATCAACTTATTCAATAACAGAGTATAAAGCAAGTGGAGTATCTGAAGAATTAAATTCAGATGCAATTAGCCAAACAATTACTTTAGATGGAAGAAGAGTAGATGCAGGTGTTACAGATGTACTTGATTTAAATAGAAACCAAAATAATATAGATATTGGATTAATAGGAAACCAACAACAAAGTCAAAATTTAAAAATAGACAAATATATATCTAATATCACTTTACAAACAAATGTAAGAACAAATAATTATACATATGATAATTCAAAATTAGCAAAAATAGATATAAGAGCAAAAGAAATGCAAGGTGCTATTGTAACAGTAACATATAATATTGTTGTTACAAACCAAGGTACAAGTGCTACATCTATAGATGAAGTAGTAGACTATATGCCAGACGGATTAAGTTTTTCACAACAAGGAAATAGTAACTGGACACAAGGAAGCGGAAATCAACTTTTAAATAGAAGTTTAAGTAACCAAACAATTGCACCAGGAGAAAGTAAAACATTAACATTGACATTAACAAAAACTATGGGACAAGAAGATACAGGAACATTTACTAATAGAGCAGAAATAAATGTACAAGATATAAACCAAAATGACAACTCATCTTCTGTAGACCTAATTATTTCAGTAAGTACAGGAGCAATCTTGTATATAGGACTTGGAATTTTAGGATTAGTAATATTAATAGGAATTATGTTCTTATTAATCAAGTTTAAAATAATAAATATTAAAAAATTAAGAAGAGTAGGAGCATTTTTAGTAGTATTTAGTACACTTATATTATTCCAAGTACCAAGTGTATTTGCAGCATTACCTTCAAGTACAAGCTTTACTAATATTCGTACATGTCCAGATGGACACGTAACATATGGTGGAGGAGATAATGTTGATCCAATTGCTTGTACATATCAAGTTGACGGAAAAGCATGCGGAAAAAATGCATCTCAATCAACAAACTTTACAGGTGGACCTGATAATGGAGGAGGATCTTGCCAAAACCATGGAGTTTATGCACATAGTGGTTCATATAGCTTATTATCTTCTGAGGTTACAAGATCAATAGACAACAGTTATGATGATGATATAAGTATAACACTTACAAAATCAGAAGGTAGTATATCATTATCAAAATCAGGAAGTAGTTATACAGTAGGACCATTTACAGTATATTCATCATATAATGGACCATGTCAAGTAGTAGCATATGATAAAGGTGGAAGTCAAATAGCTTCTACTACGGTTACAGTAAATGGAAGTGCAACATTCTCTTTATCAGTACCAGCAAGTGCCGTGGAAAGTAGTGGATTAGGTAGAGTTGTAGCTACTATGACAAGAACAGGATTAAGACATATAAATACAAAAACTTATGGATATGGAACATATGGATATTCTGATTATCAACATGTTAGAACAAATAATGAACAATTAATAGATTCAGAAAATAGAACAGAACCAATAAGTAACACCGTATCTGTTGAATGGACACAATTTAATGGAGGTTTAAGCTTTGTAAAAGTAGATGCAGATGACCCAGATTTAAGATTAGATATACAAGGAACAATATCAGGACCATCAGGAACTCAAAGCTTTACAACAACAAATGGTGAATATTACTTTGATAACTTAACTCCAGGTTCATATACAATAACAGAAACAGCAAATAACAATTATGGATATTCAGAAGAAGTTGGAACAACAGTAAATGTTTCTGTAGGAAGTGGAACTGTAGTATCAATAGAAATGACAAATACTAAGAATACAGGTAACTTAATAATAACTAAAAAAGACCAAGACCAAGAACCTACAAAATACATGGGAAATGTAAGTTTCAAAATAAGAAATGGTAATGGACAATATGTAGTTGCAGTAGATGATAACGGAAGTACAGTAAGTAGAGTAGTTGGCTCAATTCATTTAGGAAATATGCAATTTACAAGTAGTGAAAGTCAAGCAACAGAATTTGTTACAGATAGTAGTGGTACAGTAGCAATATATAATATGTTAGTAGACAATTATACAGTAGAAGAAGTTGCATTAAATACTGATGAATATGGATATGAATTAGACGATAATTACATATTCTGGAGCAGTAGTTCAGGAAGTGGCTCAGGAGCTTCCGGACAAGTTCAAGTAGTAAGACAAAAATCAACTGATACAACACCAGGTTCAAGCAGTGCAGCAGATTCAATTACATTTGGAAACAGAAGAAAATATATTAGATTATCAGGTATTGTATGGGAAGATATGATAGATGGAAAAACATCTGAAAGAAATAGCTTATATAGCTCAGATGTAGATAAATTAGTAGCTAATGTAACTGTAAAATTAAAAGACAGTAGTGGAAATGATGTAACATTTAATGATGCATCAGGAAATCCACATACTCAACTTATGACAGATGCTGATGGATATTATGAGATGTGGGATATACTAATAGACAACTTAGAACAATACTATATAGAATTCTCATATAATGGAATGAGTTATACAAATGTTCCAATAGTTGGTACATTAAGTAACGAAAGAGGACAAACAAAGGCAATAGAAGGAGACCAAAGAAGAAGCGAATTTAATGAAAGATTTGCTGAGATAACATATAAACAAGGAGTTATAGGACAAGCAAAAGATAGTCAAGGAAATGATACACATGAATTGACATATGAAGAAGGCGAACATAGTAGTACATTAATTTATGGAGATAGCCCATTATATGGATATGATGGTCAAAGATTCCCTATAAATAATGTAGATGAACAATATATGATTTCAGCAGATACAAAAGAAGCATATACATCACAAGGTGGTAGTGGATACTTATCTGATATGTATACTCCAGAAGAAATAAGACAACAAGGATTAGAAGAAATACCAAATATTGACCTTGGATTACGTGAAAGAGAACAACCAGATTTAGCATTAGTAGAAGATGTACACACTGCAAAAATAACATTAAATGGATATGAACATACATATAAATATTCTCAAAGATTTGATAACCCAGGTGTATTTAATGAATCAACTGGATTAGAAGGTGGAGAAGACGGATTTAATGTTGCAGTTAAATTTGGTAACAAATATGGTAGTCAATCATATACAAGAGAAATATTCTCATCAGATATTGTATATAACCAAGAAACAGGAGGAGATGAAGGAAAATTAGGTGTTTATATAACTTATAAAATAGCTATAAAGAATGAAGCAACTAATTTAACAACAAGAGCAAATGAAATAATGAATTACTTTGATGAAAGATATGAGGTAAATAGCGTAAAAGATGAACAAGGTAATGATTTGGAATATAATGTAGATAGTTATAATAGTAATGGCTATAAGAGAGTAATTATTACAACAGACCAAAATATAGAAGCACAAACACAAGAAATAATCTATATAGAATATAAATTAAACAATGAGGCTGTAAATTCAATATTAAATCAAGATGTAACATTAAACTCAGTAACAGAAATATCATCATACTCTTCATTCTTAAATGATGCAGTATATGGTGGGGTAGATAAAGATTCTAGACCAGGTTCAGCAGACCCACAATCAAAAGAAACATATGAAGATGATACAGATTCAGCACCATCAATGATATTAACTTTAAAAGAAGCAAGAATAATAGCAGGAAATGTTTGGGAAGATAATGCAATACAAGACTTGTTAAATAATGAGGATGCTTATAGGAAAGAAAGAAAAGGTGATGGTATACTTGCAGAAGGAGAAAATAGAGTTGGAAACGTTAAAGTTGAATTAATCTTAAAAGAAGGAGATACTTATTCTGTAGCTAAACTATATCATCAAGATGGTACAATAGAAGATGCATCAATGTATACAGAAAATGATGGAGAATATACATTTAGTGGAATGATTCCAGGAAATTATCTAATAAGATATACGTATGGAGATGAAAGTGTAATCTATGATAGCAGCGGAAATGAAATTTCAAATGTAGATATCATAAATTATAAATCAACTATCTATAGAGGTGGAGATAAATCAGCAGCAGAAGCAATGACAGATTATTGGTATAGAGCAGAAACAGACGATGCTACAAGATTATCAGATGCAAGTGATAAAACAGGAATAAAAGAAGACGGAACAAGATATGATATTGTAGCTGATAGAACAACATCAAAAGATATAGATTATGGAACAGCCTTAGAAGATGAAAAATTAAAAGACATTGAAGCAGAGACAAGACTATTTGATGTTAAGCTAGACTATGATATTAACTTAGATAATATTAGTGAATATGGAGCAGATTTAAAATTCCTATTTAATAACATAGACCTAGGAATCATAAGAAGACCTATACAAAACTTAGAAATAAAGAAAGAAATTTCACATGTACAAGTTGTATTAGCAAATGGTCAAGTAGTAATAGATGGAGACCCAAGAGATGGAACTTTACAATATGTAAGATTTTTACCAGATGGAAATGTTCATATAGAATTAGATAGTGAATTATTACAAGGAGCAACATTGAATATTACATACTCAATTACAGTAGATAATACAAAAGCTGAAATAGATTATAATGATGAAGATTACTATATTTATGGAATATTCCCTGAGGATAATTATAAAGAGTGTTGGAAATTGGCAACAGTAGAAACATTATTAGATTACTTATCAAATGATTTAGTATATGATGATGAAGCAAATAGCGAACATTGGACTGAATTTAATCTTGATGATAGTATGATAGGAATAAACTTCAGTGAAGGCGCATATGAAGCACTTAAAGCATATAATAGAATATTCCAAACAGATTACTTTGCTGATATGGAACCAGGACAAGTAAAATCTCTAGAAATGAAAGCATCAAGAATCTTATCAAATAAAGTAGAGGATTATTCATTAGATAATGATATGGAAGTAAATAAATTAAAAGAATACCCAATTCGTGATTCAACACCAGGAAACTATATTCCAAGTGATGAAACTACATACGAAAATGATAATGACAGAAAATATATAGTAGTTACAGGACCTACTGGTGAAAACAGAAATTATTTACCATATATATTATTAGGAGTAAGTTCATTTATAATCTTAGCTGCAGGAGTGGTATTTATTAAGAAGAAAGTACTATAATTATAGTATTAAATAAAAAAAAGAAGTCAGATTAAATTTAGTCTGATTTCTTTTTTTAGCTCTGAAATTAAAAGAGGTGTTCATAAAATAAGAATACCTCATAATTAATTGTTTTTTAGTTTATTAATTTCTTCTTCTCCTAATCCTGTATATTTTTTTATAGTTTCAATTTCTATTTTATCTTCTAACATTTTCTTTGCTATTTCTATTTGATTTTGTTTTTTTCCCTCTTCTCTTCCTTCTTCTCTTCCTATTATTTTTCCACGAGCTTCTCCTTTTTCTTCGAACTTTTGGTTACTTATTTTTTGGTTGAATTCGGCTTTTAATATGGCTTCATATCTTTCTCTTTC
>CALXAD010000011.1 GCA_944386195.1 uncultured Clostridia bacterium | reverse complement strand
AATAAAATATATAAAAATATCCCAGTTAGCATATAGCTAATTAGGATATTTTTTATTACTTAAGTCTGAACAGTAACAATAAATTTACTCTTTTTGCTGAAAAATCAAAAAATGTCTTGACAATTAATATTTAAATATGCTAAGATATTAATTGTCCTAAGACACATGGAGAGGTGGTCGAGTGGTTGAAGGCACCAGTCTTGAAAATTGGCGTGCGTTTGTAGCGTACCGTGGGTTCGAATCCCACCCTCTCCGCCAAATTATTAAAACCCTGTAACTATTTAGACGTAATTGTTTACAAGGGTTTTATATTTTAAAGTAATGCAAAAGTAATACAATACGAATTTAAAAATGATATGTAGGTGTACCCAAGTGGTGAAGGGGGCAGTTTGCTAAACTGCTAGGTCGAGCAATCGGCGCGGAGGTTCGAACCCTCTCACCTACGCCATAAAATGATATAAAGTAAATTTTTATTTTATATCATTTTTTTGACTAAAATAAAAATTAAACTTTTTTCACGCATGAAAAGAGATAAAATAAGATGAAATATATATCGTGAAAATATCATCATTTTTAAATTACAATATTTATCGTAAAACAAATTCGATTTTGATATAATATATATGTATAAAAAAGAGATAAGAAGTGTAATAATGCTAGAAGAATTAAAAAAGTATTTTTGGGATACTAAATTCAAAGAATTAGACATAAGGAAAAATATAATATCAAGATTATATTGTTATTAAGATTTAAAAGCAATAAAATGGATAAATGAAACATATATCAAAGAAGATATAAAAGAAGTAGCAATAAAAAGAAAAGACTTAAAACCATTAGTTGCAAATTATTTAAGGAAACAATTTAAAGAAAGAAGAAATGACATATTATAGAGCAGTACAAGGTATGAACTATGAATATTGGTGAGTGAATAACTAATGTATTGGAATATATTTGATAAAGATGTATTAATTGTATTGTAGAATTAATATAGAATAAAGTGAATATTTCTAAAAAATTGCATATAATAAGACGAGATTAAATTTTTACTTTGATATATACAATCTTTTTAATTTGATGCAATTTATTAATTTCTTTATATTTTGATAAATTTTTAAAAAAAATTATATATTTATATTGAAAAAAAATGTAATTTCCTGTAATATAAAGATATAGGCTAAAATAATAATATAATAATTAATTAGAGGAAAAGGTTTGATAAAAATGAAATTTAATTTTTTAAATACAATAATTATACTAGTAATTTTACTATTTGGAATATTTACATTAAAGAGTGAAGTATATGCTAGTTTTGATGCAGGAACAGGAGCGACTGGAAGTGGTAATACTGGTAATGCTTCAAGTTTTAATCCTGATAGTTGGAAACCATCTAGTACAACTGATGCATCAGGAGCATCACGCTTAGAGAGTATGGGAAATACGATAGTAGGATTCATACAAGTAGTAGGTTCAATAATTTCAGTGGCAGTATTGGCAATAATTGGTATAAAATATATGACTGGAAGTGTAGAGGAAAAAGCTGAATATAAGAAAGTATTAATGCCGTATTTAATAGGAGCAATATTACTTTTTGGAATATCAAACATTTTAGGTATTGTCGTTAGTATTGTGCAAAATCTAGTATAATAAAAAAATATGATATAGTGTAAAAATTTGAAAAAAAATCTCGAATAGTGTATAATAAATAAAGAGTATAAAAAAAGGAGAAAAAAATGAAAATTAAATTTTTAAGTATAATCATATTGTTAATGATTTTGATACTTGGAATATTTACATTAAAGAGTGAAGTATATGCTAGTTTTGATGCAGGAACAGGAGCAACTGGAAGTGGAGGTAGTTCTTCAGGGGGAGGAGATACAGTTGATGATATTATGAATGATGCAGATAGCTTCTTACAAAAAGGCAAAGCATCTATTGATGAAACAGAATTAAAAAGTACATCAGATTTTTTATATAATTTGTTATTAGGTATAGGAATTATAGTGGCAGTAGTTGTAGGTATGATTATAGGCATTAAATATATGACGAGTAGTGTAGAAGGAAAAGCTGAGTTAAAGCAAGCAGCAATTGGTTATGCAGCAGGATGCTTGGTTATATTTGGAGCATTTGGAATATGGAAGCTTGTAATAAATATTTTTTCTAGTTTATAAAGTAGGTGATTTCATGGCAAAAAGAATATTAAAAATATCAATTGTAATATTAATAATAAGTATTTTTTCTATAACGAATTTTTCTTATGGATTTTCAGTTAATAATATGACCGGAAGCAATATAAGCGGAAGTGCAAAAACATCAATAGATAATTTTGGACAAGATGTTATTAAAATAATAGCTACTGTTGGTTCAATAATTTCTGTATTGATGCTTATCGTTTTAGGAATTAAATACATGATAGGAAGTACCGAAGAAAGAGCTGAGTATAAAAAGAGTTTATTTCCATATTTTATAGGAGCTGTACTTTTATTTGGAGCATCAACATTAGCTGGAATTATTTATAATATTGCAATTAATTTATAAAAGTAGTATAATTAAAAATAGTAATGATATTAACGTTCTTTGTCTATCAAAGAGATTAATATATAATTTTAAAAAGAAAGGAAAAGGTGGATAGTATGAACATGAAAAAATTATCAAAGATAATATCTGTTTTATTAGTAGCATTTATGATGATATCTATAGTTACACCAGTATTAGCAGTTGGACCAAGTCCACAAGATTATGATGGTTCAGGAGCAACAACAGATGTATCTAAAATTAATGATTTAGGTCAAAACGTTATAAGTATAGTTGCTACAGTAGGTTCTATTATATCAGTTGTTGTATTAGTAGTATTAGGTATCAAATACATGATGGGTAGTGCAGAAGAAAAAGCTGAATACAAGAAAACATTATTACCTTACATAATTGGTGCAGCTTTAGTATTCGCAGCATCAACAGTAGCTACTGTTATATTCAACTTTGCTAGTTCAATTTAGTTTTGATAATAGTATATATAAAAGCATTGTCAAGAAAAACTTGACGATGTTTTTTTTTTGATAAATTTAATTATTATAAAGTGAAATATTACAGTTATATTACATTTTTATGAAAAAATCAAAAAAACGTAAGAAAATGTCGCATTTATTTAAAAAATCTGTTATAATATAAGAAGTATGATTAGATGCAAATGATAGGAGGTATAAATATGCAAATATATGAGATTCCAAGAAATTATAAAGGAGAAAGTAGAATATTATATATATTCTCTGTAAAAGCTTTGGCATATACAGGTGTAGGAGCAGCTATAGGAGGTTTATTTTATTTACTTTTTAGTATATTTGGTTTAACTGTAATAGGAATAGGAGCTGTTATTTTCTTTGGAGTAATAGGATTCTGTATAGGAACATTTAAAATACCAGAAAGCAAAAAATTTAAATTAACAGAAAAAACAGGTGGAGAAGCAATAGATGACGTTATAAAAAGATGGATTAAGTTCAAAAAAGGTAAAAATAAAATATATGTGTATTTAAAGGAGGAAACAAAAGATGAGTAATGATGAAATCACTAACTTACTTACAATGGTATTAATTGTAATGATAGTAATATTATTTATACTTGTTGTTGTGTATGTGGTGTTGAGAGCAAAAACTAAAAATCCAAAACCAAAGAAACAAGATGGACAATTGGCTGGAAACAGTAGTCAAAAAACACCAGCAAAGGCAACAACAGTGACTTATAATAAACAATCAATATTTTCTTTTATGGATTTTGATAAAATACAAGACAATATGATTGTAAGAAAAAACGGAACTAAGTTTCTAATGGTAATAGAATGTCAAGGTGTAAATTATGATTTGATGTCTGGTTTAGAAAAAAATAGTGTTGAGCAAGGTTTTATACAATTTTTAAATACATTAAGATATCCAATTCAAATTTATGTACAAACAAGAACGGTAAATTTAGAAAGTGGGATAATTAAATATAAAGAAAGAATAAATGAAATAAAAGACCGTTTATTAAAAAAGCAAATGGAATATTCAAGAAAAGAAGCAATGGGATATAGTCAAGAAGACTTAAATGAAGCCAGATTAGAAGTAACAAGAGAACAAAACTTATACGAATATGGTGTAGATCTTGTAAATAATACAGAAAGAATGAGCTTAAACAAAAACATTTTAAGAAAAAATTACTTCGTTATTATTGATTATGTACCAGAAGAAATTGGTACAAGTAATTATGATAAAGACGAAATACGAAACAGAGCATTTTCTGAATTATATACAAAAGCACAATCTATAATTAATGCATTAGCTGTTTGTAATGTTAATGGAAAGATATTAGATTCTAATCAATTAGCAGAATTGTTATATATTGCTTATAATAGAGATGATGCAGAAATATATGATTTAAATAAAGCCTTAAATGCTGGATACGATGAATTATATTCAACAGCTCCAGATGTATTACAGAAGAGAATGAAAGCAATTAATGAGAAAATAGAGCAAGATGCCAGAGTGAAAGCAAATGAAGCTTTATCACAAGCAATGACAGAAAGTGAGGAACAAAGAAGAGTACGTAAAAAAGAAGCTGAGATGGATGATTTAATTAGAGAAATGGCTAAATTTATAATTGAAGAAAATCAGGAAATCGTAGGTAGTGATATTGCTGAAGTCGCTAAAGAAAAAATAGATGAAGAGACTAATACAAAAAAAGCTACAAGAAAGAAGACTACAAAAGCAAAAGAAAGGGAGGGTAATGATGAGAAAAAACAAGAAAGAGCAAGAAAAGCAAGCGCATAATATACAACAAGAGCAAGAAATGAATCTTTTTAAAAGATCAACAATAAAAGATTTGATTGCACCATCAGGAATTGATGTTTCAAATATAGATCATTTAGAAATAATTTCTAACACAAAAAGATATGCAAGAAGTTTCTTTGTTTCAACTCTTCCTAGAATGTGTACATTCCCAGAGTTATTTAGAGATATGTATCTATTTGGGGATATAAATACATCTATTTATATAAATCCTATTAAGGAGGAAAAATCACAAAATGACTTAAATAGAGTAATTAATGAACTAGAGACAGAAAGAATCGTAGCAGCAGATAGAGGAAATATAAATAGGGAGAGTACAATTACTCAGAAAAGATTAGAGGCTGAACAATTAAGAGATGAAATAGCAGCAGGTTTTAATAAATTGTTTGAAGCTACTGTAGTAGCAACGTTATTTACATACAATCTAGAGGATTTGGAAAGATCAACAAAAATGTTAGCTTCTGAAATGTCAAAAACGCTTGTTGGAATAAAGAGTGCATGGGGAATACAAGAGGAAGCTTTTAAAACAAATTTACCGCTTATGGATAATCAAATAAGTAAGTCACATACATTTGATAGAAATTCTATGGGAACAGTATTCCCATTTACAACGTCAGAAATTGGACATCCTTCAGGGGTTCCAATAGGCTTTAACAAGCAAACAGGAACACCAATTTTATTTGATAATTTTGATAGCTCGTTAACAAACTATAATATGGTTATATTTGCTAAATCTGGAGCTGGTAAATCTGTTACTATGAAAACATTAGTATCAAGATCTTCTGTTTTATCAGGGATTGAGAGTTTAGCTCTAGATGCCGAGGGTGAGTATACTGTTGTTGCCGAAAGCTTAGGAGGAATTAATGTTGTTATAAGTCCTACATCAAAAACTGTTATTAATATATTTGATATAGAAACAGAAACAATTAAGGACGAAATAACAGGCAAGGATAGAGTGGTTTTAAGCGTTGAAAATAAGGTTGAAGACGTTACGCAAGGACTTCTTACAATGGCTAAAGGAAGTACAAGAAGTACAGAAGTAAACGAGCTTACTAAACAAATTATTGCTGAAACAGTTGCAGAAGAATATGCAGCATTAGGAATAACTAGTAATCCTAACAGTTTATATGAGCAAGATGATTCAGGAATTCAAAGGGGAGAAATTTTAACAAGAAAAAAGAAAAAGATGCCTACAATTGGTAGTTGGTATAAAAGATTACAAGTTAAAGCACAAGATAATAAAAATCCGGATTATCAATTCCATTATAGTTATTTATTAAAAGTTATGAAACAATATATCAGAGAGTATGATGGACAAATGGCATATTTTGATGGACAATCTACTTTTGAACTTTTAGACGGAGCACCTTTTATAAACTTAGATATTTCTCAATTAGAGGAAAGATTTGCAAGACCTCTTGCACAACAAATATTACTTTCTTGGATTTGGGAAAAATATGTTAAGAAAAATAGTGAGGATAAAAAGAAAGCATCTAAGAAAAGAGTTCTTGTTGATGAGGCTTGGATGTTACTTCCATATCCAGAAGCCGTAGACTTTTTAAATAAAATGGCAAGACGTGCAAGAAAAAGAAATGTATCATTAGCTATAATTTCACAAAGATTTCAAGACTTTTATGAGAAACCAGAAGCACAAGCTGTTTTAACATCTTCTGATACGAAGTTATTTTTAGCACAGGATAAATCAGAGATACAATACTTAAAAGAAGTATTTAAGCTTTCAGAAGGTGAAGCGAATTTCTTAGTAACATGCCAAAGAGGAGAAGGATTGTTTAAGGTTGGAGCCGATACGGCAATCTTAAAAATAACACCAACGAGAAAAGAGTTTGAGTTTGTTGAAACTAACTTAAACCAATTAGCTAAAATGAAAAATAACTAAATTGGAGGTTAACTTTATGAAATTTTTTACGAATAAAAGCATATGGACAAAGATTATTATTGTGCTGATATTTGTTATACTATTGGAGTTTATAATAGCAAAGCCAACCTTGGGAGCAAGTAGTGATGTACTTGAATTTGGAGGAAAATTATTATCTCCAATTTTATCTCTAGTTGTTACTGTTGGCGATGGTATTATGGGAGTTATGCATTCTGCTATTATGGGAACAGGCGATCCTTTGATACATGCAGATTTGGGCGCAACGATATGGGAAATAGTAGGGAATTTTTTTGTTACTCTTCTGGCAGCAGCAGTGGCTGTAGGAGCATTTATATTAACAGGGGGAATTATAGGTCCTTTATTGGCAGGTATTGCTGTGGGATTTTATGGTTTTTCTATGGTGTCAAATGCAACGGCAGATAAAGTATCTCGGAGCAGTTACATCTTATAGCGAAAAGTCTATACCAGAAGATTTATACTTACCTGCTTATACGCTTAGTCCAGAAGAAATATTCCAGGGAAAAATACTACTATTTAATGTAGATTTCTTTTCAGACCCAGTAGATATACAAACAGAAAAAGGGCCTGTTTTGGATAAGGATGGAAATACACAAAAAGATGCTAGTGGCAACGATATTCAAGAAGTTAAAAAATATTATTATACTGACGAAAATGGCGAACAAGTAGTAACATCTCCTCAAAATATGGGAGAGCAATTGAGTGGAACGATTTCATCATGGTATGTATCAATTAGAAATATTGCATTAGTTACGATGATGATAGTTTTGTTATATATAGGAATTAGAATGTTATTATCAACTTTGGCATCTGATAAAGCAAAATATAGACAAATGTTGCAAGATTGGTTGGTTGGAATAATGTTATTATTTTTAATGCATTATATTATGGCGTTTTCTGTTATGCTAGTAGGAAAACTAACTGATATAGTTTCTGCTAGTATAGATAAACAAGCATATTATGCAGTAATTCCAATGAGTGAAGATGGTTCAAAAGCAAATAATTTTAAAGACTTTATAGATAAAGCAGGATTACAAGACTATTATATAGACGAAAATAAAAATCAGACTGATAGAGATAATGCAAAAGCAATAATATATCCGACAAATTTACTAGGATATTTAAGATTAGATATACAATTAACGCAATATGGTTCAGAATATGTAGGAAAAGCACTTTGTTTTGTTGTACTAGTATTTATGACAGCTTTCTTTGTATTTACTTATTTAAGAAGGGTATTGTATATGGCATTTTTAACGATGATAGCACCTGTTGTAGCAGTAACATACCCTATAGATAAAATTAATGATGGAAAAGCTCAAGGATTTACTAGATGGTTTAGAGAATATATATTTAATTTATTAATACAACCTATGCATTTATTATTATATTATGTATTAATAACATCAGCTTTTGAATTAGCTGGCCAAAATGTAATATATTCATTAGTTGCTATAGGATTTATGATACCAGCAGAGAAGTTATTAAGAAGTTTCTTCGGATTTGAAAAATCAAATACAGCAAAAGAAGGAAACGGAGCAGCTGCAGGGGCCCTTGCAATGGCAGGAATTAGTAAAATAGCTTCATTGGGAAAAAGTAATTCAAAAGGAAAGTCATCTTCTGGAAATGGAAAAGGTGGAACAGATTCTGGAGATGGCGGAGGAAAAATAAGAGAGGCTAAAAATCCGTTAGATGGAGATGTTAGCGAGACAAGTGCCGTAATAGATTCTCCAATACAAAAAGAAGGAGAAGAAATAGCAGATACAACTGCAAAATTAGATAGAGACCAACAAGCATTAGATGACTTAAGAAATGAAGCAAATAGTGCTGAGGATAAAAAATTTCTGGATGAAGAGCAGGAAAGAATAAATAATGAAAAGGCTTTGAATTTAGCAAGAGAAGCTAGAAATAAAGAAATGAAACAACAAGAACTTCAAAAGGATAGAGAAGAAACAGCTCAATTTGGAGTTCCAGCAACTTTAATAGGGAAAGCAAGAAGAAAAGGAAAAATGCTATTAAAGAATAAGGCATATAGAGGAGCTGTATTACGTTACTATGGAGGAAAGGTAGCTAGGGAAGCTATGAATAGAGTATCTAAAGCTCCTCAAACAATGCTAGGAGTAGCAGGAGCTACAGCAGCAGCAACAGCGGGCGTTGCTGCGGGTGTTATGACTGGGGATCCAAGTAAAGCTCTTTCATTTGCGGGGGCAGGAGCTACAGCTGGATATATAGCTGGAAAAGGTTTGATTAATGAGCCAAAAGAACTAAATATTGGAAATAAAACCAAGGAAGAATATTATGCTGATTTAGCTAAAACGGCTAAAGACAATGAAACTAAACAGATGGCAGAACAGCAACTAATGCAAATAAGGAGTAAGTCATATAGAGACACTTTAAAGAAAAATGGATATGACAAGAATACTATTAAAGAAATGAAAGAAAATGGAACGATAAATAGATATATTAAGAATGATATTAGTGCAGATGATATGGTTGCAGCAGAAAGAATGAGAGAAGATAAAGGAATGACTCAAGGTCAAGCTATTGCATACGCAAAATACACTAAGAGAGTAGGAGATGCATATAAGGGAGCTGATGCAACTAAATGGAGAAAACAATTCTCTGAAGAATTCAAAGATAAAGCAGGTATGAAACAAGAACAAGCAGATAAAGCAGCAAAAGATACATGGAAAGGAATAGGAGATTTTAGAAAATATCAAAAGAAAGTAATTAAATAATAGAAAGAGGTAATAATTATGTTTCAAAATATTAGAATTTATTTAAACAATCATAGAAAAAAAATATTAGTAGGCATAGTAATTATTGCCTCTATTATTATATTAGTTCAATTACTAAATTTTTTAGTAGGAAGAGCAAGAAATAGAGAGCAGGAAAATATTAATGTGAATACTAGTAGAAATTTGGAAGAAATAGAAAATCAAACAAATGTTAATTTATCATCAACACAATCAGCAGTGTCAGGAGATGAAATCTCAACTAATACATTAAAAAGTGATGTAGAAATAATAGGAGCATTCTTCAATGCTTGTAATCAAAGAAATCTTGAAGATGCCTATAATATGTTGACAGATGAATGTAAAGAACAAATGTATAATTCATTAGAAGTATTTGAACAAGCATATTATAATAATGTTTTTAATGGTGAACAAAAAGTTTATACTGTAGAAAATTGGACAGGAAATACATATAAAGTTGATATAAGTGAAGATATATTATCTACAGGGAAAAGTAATGATGGATATGTTAAACAAGATTACGTTACAGTAAAAGATGGAAAATTAAATATTAATAATTATATTGGATATACACAATTTAATGAAACAACAGAAGATGATGATATAAGTATGACAATTTTAGCTAGAAATACTTATATGGACCATGAGGAATATACAATAAGAGTTACAAATAATAAAGAGCAAGCAATCCAATTAGATGGATTGAGTAATGTAAAATCACTTCATTTGGAAGATAGCAGAGGTTCAACATATTCAGCATATACAAATGAATTGACACAAGCAATGTTAAGAGTTGAACCTGGTGAAACAAAAGAAGTAACAATTAAGTTTTATAGTAGGTATGTAACTAATAAAACTATTGACTATATAGTGTTTTCAAATTTATTAGTGTATAATTCTCAAGGAAGCGAAAGTGAAGAATTTAAAGCAAATGTTTAATATTAGTAATAGATGTAGAATCGAGGTGGGTATATGGAAGAAGAAACAAAAGAAACAGCAAAAAAAGTTTTAAAAGCGGCATTGAAACCTGCAAAAGCCATGTTATTTCCTATTGTTACAATTGCCACTATTGTTGTAATAATTATTTTATCAGCAGGTGTGTATTTTATTACTATAGATGATGGTACATATAAAGAAGGAGATTGGAGTAGTACACCATACGCTGCTAGTACATATGTAAATGGAGTAACAGTAAATGATGATGGTACTTTATCAAATGGGACTACAGCACAAGAACTTTGGGATAAAATGTTAGAAAATGGTAGTAGGGTTGATGAATATTTAGACTCACCTGAAGAATTAGCAAGATTAATGAGGGCAGAGATAGTTACACAATATCCAGATACTAGAGCAAATCCAGATGAAGACATTAATTGGGATGAAATTATAAAAAATGCAGATACATTACAAGGAATTATAAAATTTAAAAGAGCTGATAATGATGGAAATATAAAAACAATGTCATATGTAGACCCAGTTACATTCCAAGGTTATATAGACGAATACAATAGCACAGGTAGTGAAACAGCAAGACAAAATGCATTGAGTCATTTTACTTTGAAAAAAGGAGTAGCATCTACTTCAACAGGAAATGGAGGAGCAGTAGCAGCAGGAGAAGGTGTTATGACAGATGTTTCACAAGCTATAATAAATGCAGCAAATAATACGGGATGGCCAGGAGCTAATTGGTGTGCTAAATGGGTAGACGATGTATATCAAAATGCAGGTTTATCACCATGTAGACATTCAACAGCTTTTGAATCATATAAACACCATTGTATATCTACAGATAGAACAGCAATACCTGTAGGAGCAGCAGTATATGGAACAGGATGGGAGAGTGGAGGAGCTGGACACATAGGTATATATCTTGGTGGAGGAAGAGTAATTGATAGTATAAGTAGTGGAATACAAGTTACAACGTTAGATAATTGGATTAGCCAACAAATAGATACAATAGAAGGAAAAAGGGGTTGGCTTGGCTGGGGTTGGGAAGACAATAACAGAATAAGAGGAACTACAGAAGACCCAAATGTTACTCAAAGTGATGGTTCAAATGCAGAAGATAGTGAAGAAGATGAAGACGTTCCAAAAGATGATAATGGTAATGAAGGAAAAGCAGTAGAAACAGCAGTTAATGGAGATGGTTACAGTATAGAATATACATCATCTGCAGGTATTACATATAAATTATTTAAACAATTTAGAGGTACATACGCTAATAATCCTTATTGGACAGGTACAATATATGATTCTGGATGTGGTCCTACATCAGTAGCAATACTTGCAAGTGGAATAAAAAAATCAGATTATACACCAGCTGATATAGCAGCAGAGATGGATGAAAAATATGGTTTGACAAGTTATGAAACATTAAAATCTGAAATGGAATCTTTAGGAATGACTGCTGAAGTAATCCAAAATCCTTCAGCAGAAAACATACAAGATGCTTTAAAAAATGGAAAAGTAATGCTTGTTTCAGTAGATAGTAATACAATTTTTACAAATAATAGTCATATAATGGCTGTAGTTGATATAAATGAACAAGGACAAGTATATATATGTAATCCTTCAAGTGATACAATAAATGGATGGTATGATGTTAGTGAATTAATGAAGGGATGCGGATATATAATTACAACAGATGCAGGAGCAGCAGGAATTGCACAAAGTGATAATAGTTCAAGTTATACAGCAGTTGTTGCAACATGGCAAACAACACATACAACTATCACTACAGATGATCCAGAACGAAAAGGTGAAGAAACAGATACAATGCAATATAGAATGTCTACAACAGATATAAATTATGAAGAAATGGTTGATCCGTATACTATGCCATTTGACCTATTATGGGCATTATTAGTAGTAGGAGAAGATAAATATTTTGTATTTGATTTAGCAGATTTAGTTTATAATAGTGATATAGAAATAACAGTTTATGATAATTTAACTACAACTACAGATGTTGACCAATGGACATATACTAGAAGAGAAAAGGTAGATGTAACAGACAATATTATAGCTACTTGTGGAACTGCAGTAGCAACAGAAACATATCAACATACACATGACCCTTGGGAAGATAATAATTATACATTTACAAAAACAGTTGTTACACAGACGAATACAGTAAATGTAGCATTAACAAGAGCTAATGTGTGGATTGTAGACTATCAAAATAATTATACATATTCTGCGCCTTCATCTACAACAACAACTGATAGTAAAACAGAGCCAGATGAAGAGTATGGAACAGAAACTTCGGCAAAAGGAAATAAACATTCTTGTAATGATTTAGATGTAAGAAAAACAAGTGTAGCCAATAGAGCTGAAAGTGATTATAAGTTGACCCATGAAGGTGAAGATGTACCAGAAACTAGTATTAGCGAAGTTATATCAGCATATTATTATACTAAACGAATTAATATTAAAGATAATATAACACATACTGTAGAGACACAAAAATATGTTGAAGGTACACCTACATTAAAAGAAAAAACGGACCCAGATTCAAAAGAGCCTAATTTTGTAACTATATTTAATGATGAAGAACATGCTCAAAATAAGAGAAATATAAAATCTGCGGCAAGTTGGTTATTTGAGATATTGGAAATTAATGAAAGTACTGCAGATATGGTTGATTTAATTAAATATCTATTATATAAAGCTACAGGAATGGATTATGGAGTAACAGAATTTGACTTCAGCATATTCTATCCAGGTTCATTAACATCTGTAGGAGCAGGAGATTATATAGTGGATACTACAAAATCATCTAAAGATATTGTTATAGATGACTTGAATACATTAAAGCAAGCATTTAGTTGGTATTCTAATGATAGAGTTTTACAACAATATGCACAAACATTCCTTGATTGTCAAAATAAATATCATGTTAATGCAGTATTTGCAGCAGCAGTATCAATAACAGAAAGTAGCGCAGGAACTAATTTAGCAATTGGTGGAAATAATATATTCAGTATTTCAAATGGCGGACAAGGAAATTGGAACAGTTATGGAACAATGGAAGATTCAATAGATGCATTCTTTAAATTGATAAGCGAAGAATATTTTACAAATGGGCAATATTCAGTAGATTCAATAGCAAGAGGAAATCCTCCAGGACAACATATGTATTGTGTACCACCTGATGATTGGATAAAAAATACTTGTAGTTATATGACAGAAATGTTTAATAAAGCTGGAATTAGTACATCTTCAGAAGCTACAACAGATATAGGAGCAAAAGTAGTAGAAGCAGCAAAATCAAAAATAGGATGTGCTTATGTGTATGGTGCAGCAGGTCCAGATACATTTGACTGTTCAGGACTTACGATGTGGTGTTATTCACAAGTAGGAATTTCAATTCCACACAATGATACAGCTCAAAAAAATGCAGCGAAGAAAGTAGTACCAGTATCAGAAGCAAGAGTTGGAGATATATTATGGAATTCAGGTCATGTTGGAATTTATATAGGAGATGGTAAATTTATACATGCACCTCATCCGGGAGCTGCAGTATGCATTCAAAGTGTTAGTTCATATGGTAATTTTACAAATGCATTGCAAATGTATTAAGGGGGCATATAATGAAAGATTCAAAAAAAATGATAATAATATGTATAATAGTAGTTTTAATTATATGTGTAATATGTGGTGTTTTACTATATCTTTCAAATAATAAGGATAATGGAAATGCTAATGAAGTACAACAACAATTGACAGATGAAAATGGAAGTCCTATCGGTGATACAGTGGATGTAGAGTATTCAAATGAAAGATTAAATGACCCAACAAGATTCTTTTCAGTTGAAAAATATATACAAGATAATTATAACGAAAATTTTGTTGCAGAAGATATGAATGTATTATATAGTGAAAGAATAACAAGTTATGCGGTTCAAGGTAGAATAGGTGATAACTCTGAAAATAAAGTGTACTTTATTTTCAGAGTGGACCCACAAAACAGCACATATTCTATGGAAGAACAAGATAATGTAAATAGTCTAGATAGCATAGATTTAAGAACAGATATAACAGAAATTAATAATACAGGAAATAATACATTTGAATATACAACTGTTAATAGTGAACAAATGTGTAGAATATATTTAAACGATTATAAAGATAAAGAATTAAATAATCCGGAAGAAGCATATTCAATGTTAGATGATGAATATAAAAAGATAAGGTTTCCAACATATGAAGATTTTCAAGAGTATTTAAATGAATATAGAAATATAATTCAAAACTCAGTATTAACTAGTTATTATTCAGAAATTAAAGATGATTACACAGAATATATATTAGTAGATAATTACAATAATTCATATACTGTAAGGTCAACAGGAATATGGGATTATAAAATAATGTTAGACAATTACACAATAAAAGTAGATACATATGAAAAAGAATATAATAACTTAGATGATGAAGCTAAAGTACAGGCAAATATTCATATATTTTTACAAATGATAAATACAAAAGATTATACACATGCATATGAAAAATTAGCAGATGGATTTAAATCAAATTATTTTAATACATTAGAATCTTTTGAAGATTATATGAAAAATAATTGGTTTAGCTATAATATATTAGCAGATATTGATATAAGCGAAGAAGCAAATAGCTATGTTTGCAATGTTACTTTAAGAGATGGTGCAGGAAGTGCAGCAAACCAAACAAATAAAACAATTATTATGCAACTAAGAGAAGGAACAGATTATGTTATGTCATTTACAGTAGAATAAAAAGGAGAATGAAATGTTAAAAAAAATAAAAGCTTTGACAAAAATTTTTATTAAAGATTTTTACCAAAGTACTAATATAGTTGATAAAGAAACTAAAAAATTAAATAAAAAATCAATATATTTTTGGTTGTTAATTGTATTAGCTATAGCTATGATTTATATTTCATACCAAGCAATTAATTTTTTTAAATCAAATGGAATACCTGAAATGTTTTTAAGTATATATTTGATATTTTTAGCAATACTTTTAACATTTCAAATTTCAGCAGTATCAACTAATGTTTTCTTCTTTTCAAAAGATTTAGAGTTTATTTTACCACTACCAGTAACTTCTAAAGAGTTACTGGTAGCAAAATTTAATACAATATTATTTATGACATATATAACAGAAGCAATGTTTGGTTTAATTCCACTTATATTATATGGATTTCTAAATTTTACAACATTTATGTATTTTATATGGCTATTAATACTTTTGTTAATAGTTCCAATAATTTTTATAACGATAATAAGCTTTCTAGTAATAATCTTAATGAAGATATTTAGTTTTATAAAAAGTAAAATTGTTTTACAAAATGTTATAAATGTTATATTAATATTAGGATTATTACAAATAGAGCAAATGTTAATTGGTAGTGTAGATAATATAAAAGAAACTAATAATATGATTTCGCCAATAATAAATATATTAACAAGCGAAAATTTCTTATCAAGTTTTGGAAATATATTAATAATATTACTAATTGATATGATATTGTTGATATTATTTGTATTAATATCACAAAAATTATATTTAAAAATTGTATTAAAAAATATAAGTTCAAATAGAAAAATAAAAAGAGCAGAAAAAAAGAAAATAATTATAAAAAATAAAAATAGTAATTTAAAATATTCTTATATAAAAAAAGAAATGAAAATGTTAATAAAACAACCAATATTTTTTATGCAAACGATATTTCCAGTGATAATGTTTTTATTAACATTAATCATAATTGCAAATGTACTAATACCTCTTATTGATTCAACAATACAAAGTGACGAAACGATTAAAAATAGTATAGCATCTTTAAGTTTTTCAGCAGAGATGATATGTGTTATTTTGGGAGTTTTACAATGTATTTTTGCTATACCAAAACTTTCACTTACAGCAATATCAAGAGAAGGGAAAAATGCAATTTTTATGAAATATATCCCAGTTAGCTTATATAAACAGTTCTTATATAAAAATATATTACAAATAATAGTAAATATAGTAGTTTCAATTGTAGTTTTAGCTTTAATTTATTATTATATACCAGCTATAGGTTTAATAAATATTTTATTAATTTTTATAATATCTATATTTATAAATTTAATAAATAGTTATTTAATGGTAGTTGTGGATTTAAGAAAACCATATTTAAATTGGAATTCAGAACATTCAGTAATAAAAAGAAATGATAATAAATCTTTTCAATATGCATTAACAATAATTATGATATTACTATTTTTATATTTATCAAATATATTTAAAGAGGTAAATGTTACATTAACATTAGTAATTGAAATTATTATATTTATGATAATATTTATTATAATAGATAGAATAATAAAGAAAAATATTCAAAAAATATTTGATAAAATATATTAGCTGATACTAATTTAAGTATCAGCTTTATTTGTTAAATAAATTAATAAATATATCAACAATAGCTTTTATAATAGGATTATTTTCATATATATTTATAAAAAAGTTTTTTATAAAAGGTATCTGAACTAATAAAATAACAATAGCAATTGTTATAATAAGTGCAATAAAGTTTTTTAGATAATCTTTAGGGGCTTTTTGGTATTTAATTTTATAGCCTCTGTTTTTTAAATCTTGAATATAAGCATCATGGTATGCTTTTTCTTTTGCGGCTTGTACTTGTCTTTCATACTCTAATTCTTGTTCGTATTTATTTTTTAATATTTCTTCTTGATTATGTTCTATGTTGTTAAATTCAGTATTATTATAATTTATATTATTAACATTATTATATTCATTATTATTTTGCTTATAAGAATTATTTTTTAAATTATTTAATTCATTGTGTAAATCTTGATTTTCTTTAGTAAGTCGACTAAAATCTTCTTGAGAAATTTCAAATTCTTTTAATGTACTATCATATTTAGCTCTAGAATTAGGGTCAGAAAGAATACTGTAAGCTTCATTAATTAATTTTAATTTTTCTTCTGCTTTAGCTTTATTAGATTCTTCTTGTAAATCTGGATGATATTTTTTAGCTAGAGCCTTATATGCTTTATCAATAACTTCTGAAGAAGCATCTTTATCAACTTCTAATATTTTATAATAATTTTTATCCATTGGTATCTCCTCTAAAAAGAATTGCTATAACTTAACTATACCATAAAAAAGAGATAGGTTCAATAGAAAATATAACTTAATAAAAATAAAGGATACAAAAGTTTGTGTTAAAATGATGGATAAATAGAGAAATCAAGAAAAATATTAATAAAATCCCAAGAGAGATGAAACAGAATCTTAATAAAGTAAATATATAAAAACTCATACTAAACTAATAATAATTAGAATCTAAATTAAGTAGTCAAATTTTTAATCTTATGTTTCTTGGGGGTTCTGATATTTCAAATTTTTCAAATAATTTTTTTATTCCTTCAAACATCTCAAAAACATTATGTTATATATTTTTATTTTGTATATAAAATTTTAATTATGAAAAATAATATAAAGCAAAAAAATGCAAAAAAACGATATAAAAAAGTAAAAACAAAAAATTAAACTGATAAAAATGAATAAAATATTCAAAAAGCTATAAAATAAATATAAAAAATATTTACAAATATCAAAAAAAATATTATAATATAATAAGATTAAAATAAAGGAGAATATATTTTATGATAATACAATTTAGTGTTGAAAATTTCATGTCAATAAAAGAAAAAGTTGTTTTTAGCATGTTAGCATCTTCTGACAAAGAAATTCCAGAAAACTTAATACTAGGAAAGAAAGAAAATTATTTGAAATCAGCTGTAATATATGGAGCAAATGCTTCTGGAAAAAGTAATTTAATAAAAGCAATGAATGCGGTAGTTATAATGATGAGGAATTCTAACAATATGCAACCTGGATTAAAACTACCAATAGTGCCATTTAAATTTGATAAAGAATATGTAAAAAAACCAAGTTCATTTGAACTAATAATGATAATAAATAATATAAAATATGTATATGGTTTTGTAGCTGATGAAAATAGAATATATGAAGAATATTTATATTATTATCCAAATGGAAAAGAAACGGAATTATTTGAAAGAACACAAGTAAATAAATATCATTATACTTCTAATGAAAATGTGTTAAAAGATATAGTATCTAAAAATATGGAAAACAAATTTTTATTGGCTACAGCTACAACATGGAATTATGAAAAAACAAAACCAGTATATGAATTTATCACAAATGGAATAGAAATATTATTTGACTATAATACAATTAAACCTTTATCATTTTCTTTGTATAAAAATGATAATAATGGAGAATTAAAAGAATTTTCATTAAATATTTTAAATGAAGCAGAAATGAATATAAGCGGATACAATGTAACAGATGTAGAAATAACAGATGAGCAACTTTCAGCAATACCTTTAGAGTTAAGAGGATTTTTTAATAAAAAAACGAGAAGTTTTCATATAACAACGAGACATAACATAACAACTGAAGATGGTAAAGAAGAAGATATAGACTTAGACTTTGAAGAAGAATCTTTAGGTACGCAAAATATGTTTATTTTAAATCCAATTTTATTGTATGTATTAAAAAAGGGGAAAGTGTTAATAATAGATGAATTAGACCGAAGTTTACATCCTTTTTTAGTTGAATATATTGTAAAAATATTTAATAGTGAAAAATATAATAAAAATGGAGCTCAACTAATTTTTAATACGCATGATACTAATTTATTAAATTTAAGCTTATTTAGAAGAGATCAAATATGGTTTACTGAAAAAGATTATAAGAAAGGGGCTACAGATTTATATCCATTAGATGATTTTCCAGTAAGAAAAACAGAAAATGTGGAAAAAGGTTATCTTAATGGAAGGTATGGAGCAATTCCTTTTATAGCCTTGGGTGAACAATTATGGCCAGAAGAATAGAACAAATAACCAGAAAAAGAAATAAAAGAAGAGAAAAACAGTGTATCTTATTTAATTTTGAAGGAAATAATAAAACAGAAGAAATATATTTTAAAAATTATCAAAGTAGGGAAAAACCATATTATATCAAACCAATTAATAATCATGCTACAGATCCATTGCAAATGATGGAAGTTTTAATAAATTATATGCAAAGAAAAGGTATAAAAATATCAGATAATTATAAAGTTTATTGTGTATTTGATACTGATTTAAATAGTGATAAGCAAGATAGAATTAATCAGGCAATAGAATTAGGCAAAAAGAATGGAATAGAGCCTATTGTATCTACACCATGTTTTGAGATTTGGTATAGAGAGCATTTTAAATATACTAGTAGAAGTTATATTTCAAATGAAGCGTTATTAGATGATTTAAAAAAATTTATTCCAGATTACGAAAAAAATATTGATATTTATGATTGTATTAAAGATAAAACTAAAAAAGCAATAGAAAATTGTAAGAAATTAGAAAAAGAACAATTGAAAGATGGGAAAATTTTAGGAAATTGCAATTGTAATCCATATACTTCAGTATATAAAGTAGTAGAATATTTAATAAACTATATATAAATTTATTTTCTAAAGTAATACTCTTTTTTTATTATTTTTATCAATTTTAGCAACAATTATTTTTATTAGTTTAATTAATTTTAATGATATAATAATTATAATTTATGATAAAAAATAAGTTAATTTTATAAAATATGAGATAAATACAGAAAAAACAGAAAACTTAATAAATAATTTAATATGTTATTGATTTAATAAAAACCCCCAGCAAAATTAATTTGCTGGGGGAAATAGTAATATTTGCTTTCATATACTTTGAAAATTAACTTCTCCAATTGCCTTTACCATCTTTAAATGGCTGACCTGGTGAATAATAATTTCCATCAGAATCTTGCCAATCATCCCCTGGATTCCGTAAAGTTCCTTTACCATCGATAAAGGAGTCCCCTGGATTTCTCCAAGTACCGGAAGCATCTTGGTATGATTGATCCCAAGTTCTCCAATTACCTGCTCCGTCATAAAATCCACTAGAAAAATGCGAATTTTTTGCTGATGGTTCTAAAGAACTAGAAGTGTTAGTGTTATCTGTATCGTAACAATAAGTAATAAAATAGCATACAATTATTATTACGAAAACAATAAAAAGTAATATTGAACCAATAGGAAAATCCCCTATATGCAATTGTAATAGTTGATATAGAATAGGAATTTTAAAAAGTTCAATAATAGCTTTTACTATTATGTATAACTGATATAAAATAGTAAAAACTAGTTTTGCAATTCTAAAAATAATAAACATTCCCAAGATTCCAAAGATTATTGCCAAAATAACTAAAATTATTAGACCAATAATTTTAAGAATACTAAGAAATTTTTTCCACATTATTTCCTCCTTAGTTGAGAAATATTACTATTTTCAATGTACATAGCCGTAGGGCTTATACAAAAATATTATAGAACTTTTTATATATTATGTCAAGTAAATAGTACTTTAAGGTGGAAAAAAACAGGTAAAGTAAAAACTAAACCTGTTTTTTTCTAATTATTTTGTTACCTTCTCATTTTCAGAAGAAATAATTTCATCTTCATTTTCTTTATCAATAGCCTTCTTAGAATTTTGTTTAGCCTTAAGATTATCTTTAGCAACAGTCATTAAAAGTTTAATCCTATTAGTTTGGTTAGTCTCACTAGCACCAGGATCGTAATCTACAGGAGAAATATTTGCATCTGGGTATTTACTCCTAATAGTTTTAATAACTCCTTTACCAACAACGTGGTTTGGTAAACAAGCAAATGGTTGAACACAAACAATATTTGGAATACCATTTTCAATATATTCAATCATTTCAGCTGTTAAGAACCAACCTTCACCAGTTTGGTTACCAATAGAAAGAATATCTTTTACTTTATCTTCTAAATGCCAAATATCACAAGGTGGTAAATAACCTTTTTTAGAATTTGTTAAAGCAATTCTAACATCTTTTTCTAATATATCAATAAGTTTGATTGCAACTTTGCTAATCTTAGCTGAAGTTTTATTAGTATTTAATAATTTATTAAATGTAATTCTATGAGTAGCCATAAATTTAGCAAATCCTATAAAATCAGGAAGAATAACTTCAGCACCTTCTTTTTCTAGTAAATCAGCAACATGATTATTTCCGAAGGGATGATATTTAATTAAAACTTCACCAACAATACCAACTTTAGGTTTTTCTACAGAAGTGTCTAATTCGATTTTTTCAAAATCATTAACAATATCATAAATACTTTGTTTAAATTCCTTGTTAGTAGAATGTTCTAATAAGTGTTTGCATTTTTCCATCCATTTATCAAATAAGGCTTTTGTTTCACCTTTATTTACTTCATAAGCTCTGTTTTTAGTCAACATTTTTTGTAAAAGGTCAGCATATATAACAGTTTTTAATAATTTATCAATTAAAGGAACTGTTATCTTAAATCCTGGCATTTTCTCCATACCAACAAAATTTAAAGAAATAACAGGTACATTTTCAAAGCCAGCATCTTTTAATGCCTTTCTGATAAATCCTATATAATTAGTTGCTCTACATCCACCACCAGTTTGAGAAATGATTAAAGCAGTTCTATTAACATCATATTTACCAGATTGAAGAGCTTCAATCATTTGACCAGTAACTAATATAGAAGGATAACAAGCATCATTATTAACATATTTTAAACCTGTATCAACTGTTTTTTGGTCACAATGCCTTAATAATTCTACATTATATCCAGCAGACCTAGCAGCAGTTTCTAGTAACTCAAAATGGATAGGAGCCATTTGAGGGAATAAAATAGTATAATTTTTCTTCATATCTTTAGTAAATATCTTTTTCTTAATTCCGTAATCTCCATCGCCTTTTGTTTCATTTTTTTCTTGCTCACGTTTTTTCATACTAGCAATTAAAGAACGAATACGAATACGAACAGCACCTAAGTTATTTACTTCATCTATTTTAATTAAAGTATACATTTTATTGTAGCTAGATAAGATTTCTTCAACTTGGTCTGTTGTAACAGCATCTACACCACAACCAAAAGAATTTAATTGTACTAATTCTAGACAATCATGTTTTCCAACAAAATCAGCAGCTGCATATAATCTAGCATGGAATACCCATTGGTCTACAACCCTTAAAGGTCTTTTAGCTTCTGCTTTATCAGAAACACTATCTTCTGTTAAAACACATAGTCCTAAAGAAGTAATTAAAGTATCAATACCATGGTTAATTTCAGGGTCTACATGATAAGGTCTACCTGCTAAAACAATACCTTTTAAGTGATTTTCCTCTATATATTTAACAGTTTCGCTACCCTTTTGTCTAATATCATTTTTACATTTTTGATATTCAGTTTCAGCTTTAGTTGCAGCTTCTAATAATTCCTTTTTAGTAAAGTTGTATTCTTTAAACTCATCTAATTCAAGAACCTTTTTAACTAAGTTTTTCTTATCTAAAGGTAAGAAAGGATTAATAAATTTAACACCAGGTGCTTTTAAATCTTCAACATTATTCTTTAAAACCTCTGAATAAGAAATAACTATAGGGCAGTTATAATGATTGTCTGCTTTTTCATATTCTTTTCTTGAATAAGGAATGCAAGGATAAAATATAGTTTTAATTCCTTGTTGTAATAAACTTTCAACATGACCATGAGAAAGCTTTGCTGGATAGCAAACAGACTCTGATGGCATTGATTCCATTCCTTTTTCATATGTAGCACGAGTACTTTTTTCAGAGATAATTACTCTAAATCCTAAACTAGTAAAGAAAGTAAACCAGAAAGGATAATCTTCATACATATTTAAAACTCTAGGGATTCCTATAGTTCCTCTTGGTGCCTTATTTTCATCTAAAGGTTTATAATCGAATATTCTTTTATACTTATATTGTACTAAATTTGGTAAATTCTTAGATTTTGTAATAGCACCAGCACCTCTTTCACAACGGTTACCAGATACATGTATTTGACCATTACTAAATCTATTAATTGTTAATTTACAATGGTTTTCACAAATACCACAACGAGTATGTGTTACTTTTACCTCTAATTTATCAAGCTCATCTTCTTTTAATATTTTAGAATGATATTCCATATCAAGGTTTGCTTCATATTGTTCCTTAGAAAGTAAAGCCATACCATATGCACCCATAAGACCTGCAATATCTGGTCTTATTACATTTTTACCAACAATTAATTCAAATGCACGAAGTACAGCGTCATTGTAGAATGTTCCTCCTTGTACAACGATATGGTCTCCAAGAGTTTCAACATCTCTTACTTTCATAACTTTTTGTATAGCATTTTTAATAACAGAATATGAAAGTCCTGCTGAAATATCTCCTACAGAATAACCTTCTTTTTGAGATTGCTTTATTCTAGAGTTCATAAAAACAGTACATCTTGAACCTAAATCAACAGGTGTTTTAGACTCTAATGCTTCTTTTACAAATTCTGATATATCTAAGTTTAAACTTTTAGCAAAAGTTTCTATAAAAGAACCACAACCTGAAGAACAAGCTTCATTAAGCATAATATTATCAATAGAACCATTTTTCATTTTAATATATTTCATATCTTGACCACCGATGTCTACAATACTTGTAACATCTGGCTCAAATTCTTTAGCTGCTGTATAATGAGCAATTGTTTCAATCTCATTTAAATCAACATTTAAAGCTGTTTGAATTAACTTTTCACCATATCCTGTAACACCACTATATCTTAATATGGCTTTTTTTGGTAATGCATGATAAAGTTCTTTTAACATATTCATAACGCTTTTTAGAGGATTTCCTTCATTACTTCCATATAAGTTATAAAGTAATTTACCATCTCTATCTATCAAAACAAGTTTAGTTGTTGTTGAACCTGCATCTATACCAAGATAACAATCACCTTCGTAACTTGCAAGGTCAGCTCTTTCTACTTTATCTTTATCATGTCTTTCTTTGAATTTTTTATAATCTTCTTCATCCTTAAATAAAGGGTCTAAAGGTTTTGAAGTATTATCATGAGACACCTTTAGATTTTCTATCTTTTTTGCTAATTCATCAGGAGTAATAGGTTTTGTATCGATAGAATCTAAAGCAGCTCCTTTAGCAACTAAAAGATGCCCCTCCTCTGGTACAATTATTTCATCATCTTTTAAATGTAAAGTTTCTATAAATCTTTTACGCAATTCTGGTAAATAACTTAAAGGTCCACCTAAGAAAGCAACATTTCCACGAATTGGTCTACCACAAGCAAGACCACTAATTGTTTGGTTAACAACAGCTTGGAAAATAGAAGCTGCGATATCTTCTTTGGCAGCACCTTCATTTATTAAAGGTTGAATATCAGTTTTGGCAAAAACACCACAACGAGATGCAATAGGGTAAATAGTTTGGTAATTTTTTGCAAGTTCATTTAATCCGGCTGTATCAGTATGTAATAATGAAGCCATTTGGTCTAAGAATGCACCAGTACCACCAGCACACGTACCATTCATACGTTGCTCAATTGATTGGTCAAAATAGATAATTTTAGCATCTTCTCCACCAAGTTCAATAACTACATCTGTTCTTGGAATATATTTTTCAACAGCTCTTTTACAAGAAACAACCTCTTGAATAAAGTCTACTCCTAAGAATTTAGCAGCAGACATTGCACCAGAACCTGTTAAAGCTAATGTAAAAGTATTATTTGGATATTTTAGAAGTAAATCTTCTAAAACATTGCATACAGTGTTTTTTGTATCTGAAAAATGTCTTTGATAATTTTTATATATAGTATTTAAGTTTTTATCCATAACGACAATTTTGACAGTTGTTGATCCAACGTCTAATCCTACATGTAATATTTCACTCATGACAAAATCTCCTTTTTTGTATATAATTTCATACATTTTAACACCCTAATTGTATACGGAAAACGCAGTTTTGTCAAATGGAAAATTTTTCAAAAAATAGTAAAAAATAAAAAATAAAATGCATTTGTATATTAAAACATTGTTACATAATTTATTAAATAAAAATGAGGATTTTATAAAAAAATAAGTTCTAAAAAGGACAAACAAATAATAAAAATGATAATAAATAAAAAGAAAGAGGAGGAAACTATGAAAAACAAGAAAATATTTATAATTTTTTTAATCTTATTAATAATTATATTGGTTGCAGGTTTTTTTGTAATTAAATATTTGAAAGAAAAAAATAATAAGCAAGAAGAAATAACAGAAGAATATACACCTCAAGAAGAAATTTCTGAAGAGCAGTCAAGACAAACAATAGTAAGTTTATATTTTCCATCTAAAGAAACAAAAGAATTAGTACCAGAAGCAAGAATGATAGATATAAAAGAAATATTAAATGATGCTAGTGATAAACTAGTGAACTTATTAATTGAAGGACCAAAAAGTGAAACAGAAGAAAAAATAATACCAGAAAACACTAAATTATTAAGAACATATATGGAAGGAGATTGTGTAACATTAGATTTTTCATCAGAGTTTTTAAATTATGATAAAACAAATGAAAAGACAAAAGAAAACTTAATAAATAGTTTAGTAAATACATTAACTCAATTAACAGAAGTAAATAGTGTAAAAATATTAATAAACGGTAGTGAAAATGAAGAGTTTAAAGATGTATATACAAGAGAAAATAGTACTACTTAAAAAATTTATATAAATGAATGTATCTAGAAAATTTGTGTAAATTATTTAAAAAATATTCAACTTCATTAAGAGAGCGAATAGTATTATTTTTACAACATTTAAAATCAAATTTTTTCTTAGGAGGTAATTTATTATTACCTCTATTATTTTGTTCCATATCTTCACCTCTTTTTGATTTTTTAGGCGTTTTGTTATATAATATGAAGGAAATTTAAAAATGTTATAAAAGGAAAGAAAATGAAAGTTAAGTTAAAAGAAAATGAAAGAATAGATGATTTAGAATTAAAAGGATTAAAAATAATTCAAAACAAAGATAGTTTTTGTTTTGGTATTGATAGTGTTTTATTGTCAGATTTTGCAAAAAATATTAAAAATAATTCTTTAGTTTTGGATTTGGGAACAGGAACAGGAATCATCCCAATTTTATTGTGTGGAAAAACAGATTTAAAAAAAGTAATAGGTGTAGAAGTACAAGAAAAAGTTGCAGAGATGGCTAAAAGAAGTATTAAATTAAATAATTTAGAAAATAGATTTGAAGTTATAAATGAAAATATATTAAATCTAAATAAAATATACAAAAAACAAACATTTGATGTTGTTGTTACAAATCCTCCATATAAGAAAAAGAATAGTGGAATTATAAATGAAAATAAGGAAAAATTAATATCAAGACATGAAATAGAAGCAAATTTAGAAGATTTTATAAAAGTATCAAAGGATTTATTAAAAGATAAAGGTGAATTTTATATGGTTCATAGACCTGAAAGATTAGTTGATATTTTAAGTATTATGAGAAAAGAAAAATTAGAACCTAAAGTTTTAAGAATGGTCTATTCAAACAAAAATAAAGAACCTAAATTAGTATTAATAAAAGGAATAAAAAATGCAAAACCATTTTTAAAAGTAGAAAAAAATTTATATATATATGATGAAAATGGTAATTATACTGATGAGATATTAGAAATATATAATAAGAAATAATTAGATGGAAGGTATGAAGATGGAAAAAGGAATTTTATATATAGTTGCAACACCTATAGGAAATTTGGAAGATATAACATTAAGGGCAATCAGGATATTAAAAGAAGTAGATTTAATAGCAGCAGAAGATACGAGAAATACATTAAAATTATTAAATCACTTTGAAATATCAAAACCTATGATTAGTTATCATAGACATAATGAAGAATTTAGAAGTGAACACTTAATTAAAGAATTAGAAGAAGGAAAAAATATAGCAATAGTATCAGATGCAGGAACACCTGGAATTAATGACCCAGGAGAAGAGATTATAAAAAAATGCATAGAAAATAATATAAAAATAGTTCCAATACCAGGAGCATGTGCGATGATAAATGCTTTAGTTGCTTCTGGTGTTAGTACAAAAGAATTTTTATATTATGGATTTTTACCATTAAATAAAAAATTAAGAAAAGAAAAATTAGAAGAAATAAGAAATACTAATAAAACGGTAATATTATATGAAGCACCACATAAATTAAAGACAACATTAAAAGATTTAGAGACAATAGTAGAAGATAGAAAAATAGTATTGGCAAGAGAACTAACTAAAATACATGAAGAATTTATAAGAGGTAATATAAAAGATTTAATAGAAAAGGCTGATAATTTAAAAGGAGAGATGGTTTTAGTAATTGAAGGGAATAAAGAACAAAAAGAGGAAAATAAATTAAATGAATTAAGTTTAGAAGAACATTATAAGTTTTATGAAATGCAAGGTATAGAGAAAAAGGAGATTATTAAAAAAATTGCCAAAGATAGACAAGTGAATAAAAATGAAATATATAAACATTTTTTAAATAAATAAAAGGCGGAATTTCCGTCTTTTATTCTTCTGGTTTTAAGTTTCCAATTTTTTTAGCACAGTTTTGGCAAATTAATTTATCATGATATGTTGCTAAATTTTTTGTATTACCACAGAAAATACAGTTTGGTTCGAATTTTTTTAGTACAATAGAAGAGCCATCCACGTAAATTTCTACTGGGTCTTTTTCTGCAATATTAAATTGATTTCTTATTTCTATTGGAATAACTACTCTTCCTAGTTCGTCCATTCTTCTAATAATGCCTGTTGATTTCATAGTTAACCTCCTTAAAAGTTATATTTACAATCCTTCTTATGAATCTTACTATATCACAAATGTAGAAGTTGGTCAATTATCTTTGTAATAAAAAGTAGAAAACTTAAATAAAATTATTTAAGGTGATGATATGTTAAATATAGTTTGGCCAATTTTTATAATAATATCATTTTCTTTTGCTATTTTTTCAGGTAATTTAGAAAGCTTAAATAATTCGATTTTTGAAAGTACTAAAGAAGCGGTAAATTTATCTATTAGTTTACTTGGAACCTTATGTTTATGGAGTGGAATTATGGAGATTGCAAGTAAAACAACTCTAACTGAAAAATTAACAAAATTTTTAAAGCCAGTACTTGGATTTTTATTTCCTAATTTAAATAATCCTAAAATACATAAGGAGATTTCAATGAATATGATAGCAAATATTTTAGGACTAGGAAATGCAGCGACTCCGTTAGGATTAAAAGCGATGGATTCTATGCAAAAGGAAAACAAGAAAAAAGATACTTTATCTGATTCTATGCTTATGTTTATTGTGATAAATACAGCTTCTATTCAAATTATACCTACAACAGTAATTGCTATACGTAATTCTTTAGGTTCAGCTAATCCAACGTCTATAATTTTTCCAACATGGGTAGCAACTATTATTGCTGCAGTATTTGGAGTTTTTGTTGCAAAAATTTTAATAAAATTCACAAAAGGAGATAAATCATAATGCAAGTTATTAATTTTATATCTATTATAGCTATGCCTATGATAATATTAGTTATTGTTATGTATGGAGTAAAAGAAAAGAATAAAGTATTTGATACTTTTTTAGATGGTGCAAAAGAGGGAATTAAAACAACGATTAGTATTTTACCAACTTTGATTGGACTTTTTGTTGCAATTGGAGCTTTAAGAAGTTCTGGTGTTTTAGATATAATAATAAATATTGCAAGTCCTGTTTTAAATATTATTAATTTTCCTAGCGAATTAATGCCTCTTACGATTTTAAGACCTATATCAGGAAGCGGTTCAATAGCTGTTGCAACAGATATAATGAAAAATTGTGGTGTTGATTCTTTAATAGGAAAGATTGCATCTACTATTATGGGGTCTACTGAAACAACATTGTATACAATTGCAGTATATACTTCTTATGTAAAAATTAAAAAAACAAGATATGTTTTAGTTGCATCATTAGTTGCAGATATTGCTGGAATAGTTGCAAGTACAGTGATTTGTCGATTTTTGTCGTAAAGCTTTTCTTGACAAATAGTTATATTGAGGATATAATTAATTAAATTATTTCAAAGAAGGACAACATTTATGATAAAGATATTAATATTTATTTCAATCTTTTTTATAGTAAGAAGTTTTATTGTCAAAAGATTATCCAAAAAATTATTAAAAGAAATTAAAAAGTAAGATTAAAGATATTACACTTGTAGAGAAAATATCTTTATATTTGGTCCCTATTTTATCCTATTCTATATTTTCTCTACAATATCAATAATTATCTATGGTAAGTTTCACCATGTGAAATTTTAGAAGCTCTAAAAATTTGGATAGTATAAAATTTAAAAGATTTAAAAAAACTTGATTTTCACCATAAAATATCATAAAATGATAAAAAGAGGTGAAAACATGATATTAACAGATGCAAGAATAAAAAGGAGAAAGGCTGGCATATATGATGTATTTGGAAATATATTTTTATTAATAATAAAATCCGTAATTGGATTCTTAACAAAAAGTCATGCTATGATAGCTGATAGTTTTAATAGTGCTGGAGATATTTTTGAGTCTCTTATGGCTTTTATAAGTGATAGTATGTATAATGATTATAATAAAAGAGGAGATAAGTTTAAGCGTGGGAAAGTTACATACAAATTTTCTATATTTATTAGTATTGCAATGATATTAGTTTTTTGTAAGCTATTCTTAGATTCCTTTTTTGATTTAATATCTGGTAACCAAGTACAATTTTCTTGGTCTTTAGTAATTGTTTGTATTATAGCAATTATAACTAAAATATTATTATATTTATATACATATAATTCTAATAAAAAGAAATTTAGTTATGTACTTAAAGAAGGTATGAAAAGGCATAGGAATGATGGCATTATAACAATAGTTACATTAATTTCTGCTTTCCTAAGTTTATTTGGTATTTATTGGTTTGATGCTTTAGTTGGTATGGGTATTTCTATTTGGGTATGTTATACAATTATTGTTAGTTTTTATAATAATGCTTATATAACTATGCATTATACTTATCTAAGTGTGCGAAAGTAAATTTAAATTTGATTAAATGAATTTAATCTTGATATATTAAAAGAATTACTTAATAATAAATTAAAAAAATAAATTATAGAAATTTAAAATAGGAAGTAATGATTTTTATAGAAGATAAAGTTTCAGTAAATCTATGGATTCTGATTTTATATAGAAATAACAAAAAAATTAAAATATGCATATATTATATGATTGAAGTAAATTCAAAATAAAAAATGTCACATAAGATGTATTATGCGACATTTGAAATTAAAAATAAATTATTATCTATGGTAGGTTTCACCATGTGAAATTTTAAAAGCTCTAAAAATTTGTTCTAACAAGAAAACTCTAATAAGTTGATGAGGAAAAGTCATCTTAGAAAAACAAATTTTTAAATTACATCTATCCAAAAGGTCTTTAGTTAAACCAAGAGAACCGCCAATAATAAAACAAATATGACTATTTTCCATTGATAAAGAATCTAGTTCTTTAGAAAATTCTTCAGAAGTAAATTCTTTACCTCTTAAATCTAGAGCAATATTAAAAGAATCCTTAGGAAGATGATTTAAAATATTTATACATTCTTTATTTTTAATTTCATTTTCTAAACTAGGATTTAATTTATCAGGAATTTTTTCATCTTGAAGTTCAATAATTTCAAGTTTGCAATATTTAGAAAGTCTTTTAGAATACTCTAAAATAGCATCTTTTAAATATTTTTCCTTTATTTTACCAACACAAACTATATGTATATTTAACATTTTCCTCTCCTTTTTAAAAATCCCAATTTGGGCAAATTGGGATTAAACTTCTATAATTTTACTATGATTATCTCTCGAAGCAACACTAAGAGATAATTTGTTTTCATTATTATTAGAAATTAATTCATCTACAACTGTTTGATATGCAAGCTCTGGAAAATTACTTTCTTTACTTAAATGTCCAAGCATAGCATTTTTTAAACCAGATTGTAAAAGATAAGATATCGTTTTTCCAGCTATTTCGTTAGATAAATGACCTGTAGGGCCTGCAATTCTTGATTTTAAAGAAAAAGGATAAGAAGTACATCTTAATATTTCAGGGTCATAATTTGCTTCTAATAAAACAAATAGACTTTCCTCTAGATTCTTTAAAATAGAATTTGTCATATGACCAATATCTGTTGCTATACTTATTTTTTTATCATCCTTGTATAAACTAAATCCGCAAGGGTTAGCAGCATCATGAGGTATTGAAAAAGAATGAATTTTTAAATCTCCAATTTCAAAATTATCATTTACCTTAAATAATTTTATATTTTTGTCTGATATTTTATCTCTTTGTTTTGGCATGGCATCTAATGTTTCTTGATTTACAAATACAGGTAAATCATATTTTTTAGATAAAGTACCTAATGCTTGTACATGATCAATATGCTCATGTGTTACCAAAATACCATCTAGAGAAGATGGATTTATATTAATATCATTTAATGCAGTTTCGATTTTTTTACAGCTAACGCCGGCATCTATTAATATTTTAGTGTTTGGAGTTTCTACAAAAAGACTATTTCCACTACTTCCACTATATAAGCTACAAAAATTTAACATTTGTTATACTTCCTTTAAAATTATTCTTCAGTTACTCTTTCTATATTTGCACCAATTTTTCTGAATTTTTCTTCAATATTTTCATAACCACGGTCAATATGTTGTAAATTATAAATTTCAGTTATACCTTCAGCAGCAGTTCCGGCTATAACTAAAGCGGCTCCTGCTCTTAAGTCTGAAGAATATACTGGTGCTCCATATAATTTTTCTACACCTTCAAAAAATGCAGTTTTACCTTGAGCTGTTATTTTAGCTCCCATTCTATTTAATTCTTCTGTATACTGGAATCTAGATTCCCAAATACTTTCATTAATTATACTATTTCCATTGCCTAAAGATAATACAACACCCATTTGAGGTTGCAAATCTGTTGGAAAACCTGGATAAGGTAAAGTTTTAATATTTGCCTTATTTGGACGTTTGTCCATCCAAACTCTTATGCTATCACCATAATCTTCAACATTTCCACCAACTTCAATTATTTTAGCTGTTATTGATTCTAAGTGTTTTGTGATACAATTTTTTAATGTTAAATCACCTTTGGTTGCGATAGCTGCAAGCATAAATGTTCCAGCTTCAATTTGGTCAGGAACTACTGAATATGTTGCATTACCATGTAATTTTTCGACACCGTTGATTTTTATAACATCAGTTCCTGCTCCACGTATATCTGCACCCATAGTATTTAAAAAGTTAGCAACATCAACTATATGAGGTTCTTTAGCAGCATTATCAATAGTTGTAGTTCCTTTAGCTAAAACTGCTGCTAGCATTACATTAATTGTTGCTCCAACTGAAACTATATCCATATAAATAGGGCATCCAACTAATTTATCAGCTTTTCCATATATTTTTCCTTTTTCTACAGTAACATTTGCACCTAAAGCTTCAAAACCTTTTATATGTTGGTCAATTGGTCTGGCACCTAATTTACATCCACCAGGCATACCAACTTCTATTTCACCTTTTCTTCCAAGCATTGCTCCTATTAAATAATAAGAAGCTCTGAATTTGCTTGTTAAATCTAAAGGAGCTTTTGTTGTTGTTATATTTGTTGTGTCTATCGTAATAGAATGTTTACTATTCCATGTAATTTTTGCTCCTAATTTTTCTAATATTTCACAAGATATTTTGATATCACTTATATTTGGTAAATTTTCAATTGTACAAACGCCATCAATTAAAAGAGTTGCTGGTAAAAGTGCAACAGCGGCGTTTTTTGCTCCACTTATTGTTACCTCACCTGTTAAACGGGTTGGACCTGTAACTACTAATTTCTCCAATAAAATTACCTCCATTAATAAATAAATTATCTATAAATTTTAAATAAAAATAGAGTGTATACTAAATTACACTCTATACTCTTATCAAATATAACATAAACTTGTTAGGTTTGCAACTATTTTTTTGCAGTAATGAAACCATTTTCGTTAAAGAATTCTAATAATTTAAATTTAAATTGAATTTGTGGTTTAGAATCATTAGAAACTAAAGCAAATTCTTCCTCTGATAAATTATTTTCTAATGTTTCTTTGGATTCTTCTGGAACAATTCCAGAAGTTATATCAACAAAACATAAAGGAGGAAACATTACACACCACCAGTTTTGTCCTTTAGCTTCTCCAATTTCTACACGTAGTGCATCATAATAACCTGCGGGAAGTGATATATCACCATAGTTTTTAGTAGGAAATTCAAAATTTCCAATATTGATATTTACATTATAAGAAAATCCATTTTCTTTAATAATATCTAAAGCAATTTGTTTGAATTCATTTTGGTGATTACGTACTAATTCAATTGCTTGTTGTTTATTAGTGCAATTAGCACATATTTCTTTCATATAAGAAATAAGAACATCGCGAACTTTATATTTTAAATCTTGATCTTCTTTACTATCACTATTAGCTATAACATGAAGACGAAAAACACTATTTGCTATATCAGTAGAAATATCTTGTGCATAAGAAAGAGCACATATAGTTGTATATATAAAAAGTAGAAAACTTAAAATAATTACTATTTTTACCTTGGAATTTTTAAATAAATTTAATATTTTTTTCATAAGTTACCTCCAATAAACTTTTTTTCTAAAATATTCTTTGTTTTAATTATTACCAAATTAGGAATGTTTTATACATTTTCGAAAAAAATGTCGATGAAAAGTTTGAAATATATTTGAAATATTATTGACATATTCTGTAATAAATGGTAAAATTTACCAGTAAGCCGAAAACGGAAAACATAGGCATCCGTAATCAAAAAATAAAAAAGGGGCGAAATTTTTTATGAAAGAAAACCATTTAACAAAAGAAAAAACATGTATATTTTATGCAAGTGATTATCATTTTGAAATGATAAGTTTACCATACATAGAAAAAAATTTAGAAAATAATAAAGATATAATTGTATTAACAGAAAATAACTTGGAAGATACAATTAGAGTTTTAATTTCAAATGTTAATCTAAAAGAAGAAAAAAAGAAAAAACTAACTAAAATTAATTGGAAAAATGATGATTTAAATAAATTTAAACAAATAAAAGAAGATGTAGATGAAAATAAAAGCATGATAATATTTATAAAAGGAAATAAAAATTATATAAATAATATTAATGAAAACATCCAAAAATGGGTTGGAAAAATGGAAAATGTAAAAATTATTGATTGTTATAATATAGATGAGATAAATAATGAAATGGTTGATATAATAGGAAAATATGAAAATGTATTAAGCGTAAGAGGAGAGACTAAAATAGAAAGTAAATAAAAAAAGTTGATATTTTTTTAAAAATAGTATATATATTTAAATATAACAAAATTTATAGCAAAGGAGAAGTATTGAATGGATAATAATTTAGGAGAAATAAAAGCTATTTTAAAAAAATACGACCAAGAACAGCTTTTAAATGGTTATGACAAGTTAGATGATGCACATAAAAAGAAGCTTTTAGACGAAATTAATGAAATTGACTTTGAACTAGTAAAAAGTTTATATGAAAAAACTAAAAATGAACCAGAAGTTAATGAAGATGAGATTACTCCAATTAGTTACCTAGATAAATTTAAATTAGGAGACAAGTATAAATATTATGAAAATATAGGTAAAAAAGCTATTAAAGAAGGAAAATTGGCAGTAGTAACAATGGCAGGAGGACAAGGAACTAGACTAGGTCATGATGGACCAAAAGGAACTTATGATATAGGTTTAGATTCTCATAAATCATTATTTGAACTTTTAAGTGATTATATAAAATCTGAAGGAAAAAAATACGGAGTTACAATACCATGGTTTATAATGACAAGTAAAGAAAATAATAAAGCAACAGAAGAATTTTTTGAAAAACATAAATATTTTGGATATCAGAAGAACAAAAATATATTCTTCTTTATTCAAGGTGAGCTACCAATGGTAGATACAGAAGGAAAAATACTTATAGGAGAAGATGGATTAATAAAATTAGCAGCTGATGGTCATGGTGGAGTTTATGAATCACTTGTTAAAGATGGAATGACTAAAAAAATGAGAGAGCTTGGAGTAGAATGGGTATTTATCGGAGGAGTAGATAATTGCCTAGTTAAAATGGTAGACCCAGTACTTATGGGAATTGCTATAGATAAAAAAGTTACTGTAGCATGTAAATCAGTAGTAAAAGCAAATCCACATGAAAAAGTGGGTGTATTTTGCAGGAAAAATGGAAGACCAAATGTTATAGAATATTCAGAAATAACAGATGAAATGGCAGAAGCAAGAGATAAAGATGGTGAATTATTATATGGAGAATCACATATTTTATGTAATTTGTTTAGTATAGATGCAATAGAAAGAATGGGGTCAGAGCCATTACCATATCATGTAGCATTTAAAAAAGCTAAATACATTGATAAAGACGGAAATTTAGTCGAACCAGATTCACCAAATGCATATAAATTTGAAGCTTTTCTTTTTGATGCTTTTGGAGAAGTTGATGATATGGCTGTTTTAAGAGTAAAAAGAGAAGAAGAATTTGCACCTGTAAAAAATGCAGATTCAGCAGGAGTAGATTGCCCAAAAACAGCAAGAGAATTATATAAAAAGTATTACAACTTAAGTTAGTCGCATTGGGATTTTTTCTCATGCGACATTTTAAAAAAATAAATATACGGAGGAAAATTATGAATTATTTAGAAGAATATAAAAGATGGTGTGAAAGCCCAGAATTTGATGAAGAAACAAAAAAGGAATTACTTTCAATAAAAGATGATGAAAAAGAAATAGAAGATAGATTTTATAAAGAATTAGAATTTGGAACAGCTGGGCTTCGTGGAGTAATTGGTGCAGGAACTAATAGAATGAATAAATATACTGTAGGTAAAGCAACTCAAGGATTAGCAAATTACATATTAGAACAAGGTACACAAGATAAAGGTGTTGCAATTAGTTATGATTCAAGGCGAATGTCAAAAGAATTTAGTATGCAAACAGCATTAATTTTAAATGCAAATGGTATAAAAACATATCTTTTTGAAAATCTAAGACCAGTACCAGAATTATCTTTTGCCGTAAGAGAACTTAAATGTACAGCTGGTATAATGATAACTGCTAGCCATAATCCACCAAAATATAATGGATATAAAGTATATTGGGATAATGGTTCTCAAATAGTGTCTCCAAGAGATAAAGACATAATAGCTAAAGTAAGAGCTGTTGAAAGTTATTCAGAAATAAAAGAAATATCAAGAAAAGAAGCAGAAGAAAAAGGATTATTTAAGCTTGTTGGAAAAGAAATGGATGATAAATATATAAGTGTAATAAAATCAAAAATCCTAAATCCAGAAATTGTAAAAGAAGAGGGAAAAGAATTAAAAGTTGTTTATACACCTTTACATGGGACAGGAAACACTATAGTAGAAAGACTTTTACATGAAATTGGCTTAGAAAATGTGTATGTAGTGCCTGAGCAAAAAGACCCAAATGGAGAATTTCCAACTGTTAGTTATCCAAACCCAGAAGACCCAAATGCATTTAAATTAGCTTTAGAATTAGCTAAGAAAGTTGATGCAGATGTAGTTGTTGCAACAGACCCTGATGCAGATCGTTTAGGAGTATATGCAAAAGATAAAAATACAGGAAAATATATGAGCTATACAGGTAATATGTCAGCATTATTAATTGCAGAATATAGAATATCTCAAATGAAGGAGAAAAATATTTTACCAAGTAATGGAGTTGTTATCGAATCAATAGTATCTTCCGAATTAACAAAAGCTATTGCTAAATATTATGGATTAGAATGTATTGAAGTATTAACAGGATTTAAGAATATAGGTGCAGCGATGGAAAAAGCAAAAGAAGAGGGCAAACCTTATGTCTTTGGTTATGAAGAGAGTTATGGTTGCTTAATTGGAGATTATGCAAGAGATAAAGATGGAATATCAGCAGTCATGGCACTTTGTGAAGCTGCATGTTTCTATAAATCAAAAGGAAAAACTTTATGGGATGCTATGGAAGATATTTATAAAAAATATGGATATTATAAAGAAGACCAAGTATCTATAGTAAGAGAAGGTGCAGAAGGTGCAAAAGAAATAGAAGAAATGATGGCTAATATGAGAAATAAAACTATAGAAAAAATCGGAGATTATAAGGTTTTAACTTTTAAAGATGTAGAAAGAGATTACGTTAAAGATATGGTAACAGGAAAAGAAAGCAAGACAGGGCTTCCAAAATCAAATGTATTATATTATGCATTAGAAAATGATAGTTGGTGTTGTGTAAGACCTTCAGGAACAGAACCTAAAATTAAATTATATATGGGAATTAAAGGTACATCTGATGAAGATGCAAATAAGAAATTAAAAGATTTAAAAGAGGCGATGGTAGCACTTGTAAAAAGTAAAGATTAAAAAATAAGAATAAAAAACAAAAAATCCAGCTTAGTAAGAGTTGGATTTTTTGTAATGACGTTTTAATTTTTACTACAAAAAGAATATATTTTATATCTTCTTTTTAAATCTTAATTTGTCTTTAATTCTTAAATACTAAAATTGCTTTCGCAGTTCCTGTAATTGACATAGTAACTAGTTCGTAACCCTCTTGTATCATTTCATTTGCTTTTTCTTCTATTTTTTGTGCCATATCTTCTGCTTTTGGTGAATATTCTATAACAACTGTTTTATACATCTTTCCACCTCCTAAGCTATTATAAATTGTAATTTATATAAAAAATTTATTAAATATGTCCTTTATAAATTCATCATCAGTCATTTTATTTTCTAAATAAATATTAAAGTTATCTTTATTTATGTCATTTTCATTTATTTTGCTATAATTAGGGTATATTTCTTGTACTTTTTCTCTTTTAATTGTGTAACTATTTCCTGTAAAATTATAGGTTACATATTGTAAATTATCTATTAAAGAAAATAATGAAACAGAATTATATACTAAGGCTCTTTCTACATACATTTCATCATTTATATACCAATCTGTAATATGATAATCTATCGTTAAACCTAAGTTATTTGAGTCTATTTCAAACACATATCCATATTCAGAAAGTGGCAAATTACTTATTAAATTTCCAGCATTACTGTTATCTCCAACATATTTGCTCTGATATTTTAAAATATTATCTATACCACTTTTATTTCTATTAAATGGTGTAATTGGTATAGTGTCAAAATTATATTCTTTTTTCTCATCAATAATATAATATTCATTTATTGTATCTGCATTAATTCTATACACATTATAGAATAAACTATAATAGGCAATTTCTTTTGTTCCTCTAAATGTTGTTTCTATTTTATAGTTATAAATTGGTGGTCTATTATTTGTTTTTACACCCAAATAATCAGCTATATAAAATATTCCAAATATTCCTATAAATAAGATAACTCCAATAGCTATTTTTGGTATTTTTTTAAACTTTTTAAAATTTCTTACTAAACCTATTACAAATATAATAATACCTATAATAGAATATATAGAACACCAACTACTTTCTTTGCTTAAAATAGTTAATGCTGAAATACTTATAATTGCACCTAAAATCATCAATATAATAGATATTTTTTTATGCTCATTTTCAACTTTTTTACTCGAATAATCTATTGTATTTATTATATTTTTTTCCGTATTTTCAACTATTTTTTGTTCTTCTATTTTTTCACCAGATAATAATTCATTTAATGTTATTCCTAATTCCTCACTTAATGGTTTTAATAAAGATAAATCAGGCATATATTTTCCAGTTTCCCATCTCGAAACAGTCTTATTTGTTACTCCTAATTTTTCGGCTAATTGTTCCTGCGTTAATCCTTTATTTTTGCGATTCAAAGCGATAAATTTTCCTATTTTATCTAAATCCATTTTTATCTCCTCCTCACAAAAATCATACTATTTTTATTCTAAAATTAACACCCCACAAATAGCGAATTTCCTATTTGTTCTGATAAATACAAATTGTAGTTTGTAGGGATGATTACTGCTTTTCATACCATTTTGCAAATTCCTGCATTGTTTGTACTGAACCATCAACTTTTCTTCTATTCTTTCTTTCTTCTAAGCCCATTTCTGCCAATGTTTTATTAAATCCTTTTGGCTTAAATATATAACACAAATCTGACCATTTTTCTGCTCTGTATAATCCTTGTATTTTTTCTAATAAAATTCCAGGTTGTTTTCCATAAAAATAATTAATATCCTTCCCATCATGATAAGCTAAACACTCATTAAATGCACATTTTCTGTTCTCTTTCCTTCCATTAGTTTTAAAATTCCATTTATTCCTATTGTAGCTAATGAAAAATTTACAAAAGCTCTAGAGAATCCATTTAACTCTTCAATTCTAAAATCTGTATCTAAAGCTATACAAGGTATTTTTACTATTCAAAAGCCTCTTTTACTTTTGCAGTTGCTATTTCTTTTATATCGTCACTTCTTGGTTCATTTAATTCATAATTAAATGTAGTAAATTTTAAATTTTTAAAATATTTTTCTGCTGATTTTATTCTTCCTGTATTATGTGTTACAAAAACGATTTCTTTTTCCGTGGTTAATTCTCCTATAAATTCTATGTTTTTTTAGATAACAAAATAATTAACAAATAAGAACTACTTGTTAATTATTCATCTTTTAGATATTTTTCCCAATCCATAAAGGCATGGCCAATTCTTAATACAAAAGCCTTTGAATTTTCTTCATCAGTTATATAAAATATTACATAATTTCTCACATTAACTTTTCTAATATTATTATAACCTGTTAATTCTTGACTTAAAATAGGCATACTATCTGCTATATCTTCTAATTTTTTTAATTCTTGCTTAAATAAAAGTTTATATTTATCTGCTATAATATCCCCTGCCAAATTATATCTTAAATACTTCAAAATATTTTCTAAATCTTTTTCCGCAGTTTCTGAAACTTCAACTATATATCTTTTCATACAAAGACTCCAATCTCTTAGATATTGTCTATTTTACTAAAAACTTCTTCTATTGAATATACTCTATTTTTATTTATGTCATTTATTCCTTTTTGCAATTTTTCTTTTAAATCTTTTTTACTTTTTATCATTATATTATCTGGAGCGTCTGTATCTACATATGATATTTTTAAGTATTCAATAAAATTTATCACTTGATTTGTAAGTTCTTCTGGTAAAGTATCTATTTCATTATATAATCTTTGTTTTTCGATAGACATATTTGTTACCTCCCAAAATTATTTATAGTATTATTATACTATCTTTTATAAAAAAAATCTATACAGTTCTGAATATTTTAACCTACAGCCTGCAAGACAAATTACTATTTTCTAATGAGAAAAAAATTAAAAATAAAGTTTTATTTTAATTTCCATTCAGGCAAGGTTCTTTTAATTGCTCCGAATAAATTAGCTCTAACCATAGGAATAGTTTTACTAAGAGTAAAAATAAGATTTTTCATATCTTCTCTTTTAGATTTCCCATCCATTGGGCAAACTACAGGCATAACAGATAGATTGTTTTTCTTGATAAATCTTTTAGTTTCTTTTTCAGGAGTATATATTAAAGGTCTAATTAATGTTATTTTCGTTCTATCCATGTAGCTCATTGGTGCAAAAGTTCCAATACTTCCAGTATAAAGAAGATTTAATAAAAATGTTTCTATAACATCATCTTGATTATGACCTAATGCTATTTTATTACAGCCTTGTTCAATTGCAACTGAATTAATTGCACCTCTTCGTAAATTTGCACATAAAGAACAAGGATTTTTCTCTTTTCTTATATCAAATACAATTTCTTTTGCGTTACTTTTTTCGATAAATAAAGGTATTTCTAAGTCATCGCAAATTTTTTGTAAGAATTCTGTGTCAAAAAATTCAAACCCTGGGTCTATACTAATTGCTATTATATCAAAATATTTGGGATAAAACCTTTGTAATGATTTAAATGCATGGAGCATTGTTATTGAATCTTTACCTCCTGATAAGCATATAGCAATTTTATCTCCTTCTTCTATCATTTTATATTCTTCTATAGCCTTTCTCATATGGCTTAATATTTTTTGCATAATTATCACCTATATAATTATAACAGATGATGTCAAGAATTTGACTTTTTGGCTTAATTATTTTATAATCTAGATGTTAAATAAATGTGCTCATAGCTCAAACGGATAGAGCACTCGCCTCCTAAGCGGGCGATGGGGGTTCAATTCCCTCTGGGCACACCAAAACTAAAAAGGAAATTAATATGGAAGAAAATAAAGAAAAGTTCATGAAAGAAGCATTAAAAGAGGCAAAAAAAGCATATGAGAAATTAGAAATTCCAGTAGGAGCAGTTATAGTAAAAGATGGAAAGATAATTGCAAGGGCACACAATTTAAAGGAAAGCAAACAAGATACAACAAAACATGCAGAAATACTTGCAATACAAAAAGCAAGTAGGAAACTACAAAGTTGGAGATTACTTAATTGTGATATGTATGTTACATTAGAACCATGTTCAATGTGTGCAGGAGCATTAATAAATGCACGAATACGAAAGTTATATATAGGAACATTAGATGAAAAAACAGGAGCATGTGGCTCTGTTTTAAATTTATTTGAAGATTATAAATTTAATCATAAAGTAGAAATAGAAAAAGGTATTATGCAAAAAGAGTGTGAAGAAATACTAAAAAATTTCTTTAAAGACTTAAGAAAAATAAAAAAAGCAAGTAAAGAAATTTAATTTTAGGAGGAAATAGTGAAGGAAAAATTAAAATACTTAACAAGTAGAAAGTCATTTCATGTTTGCATGATAATTATAATAATAGCCATTATATTATTTGTAGTAGGAATTCTAGTTTTACGTTACCAAGTAGAAGGAGAAACTAATATGCCATTTGATATAACGAAAGTTATATTAATTAGTTCTTCAGAAGGAATTGATAAAAGTGATAATACGGCGGGAACATGGGCTTTTGATATTAATCAAAATAATGACATTTATATTTACATAGAAAAAAATAGTAATTATAAAGAAGAAGCGGTAATTCAGAGTATATTAATTGACCAAATAAAAGTAGAAAAACAAAAAGAAATAGGTTCAACGCATTTTTATAGACCTAATATAGATGAAGCAGGAGGAACTTTTAGTAATACAGCAGAAAATGAAATACAAAGTATAGAATATCAAGGAAGCTTGGAATCAGATATTAAAAATTTAAAAATAGGAAATCAAGGTGGAATTGTAGTATTTAGATGTGCAAACAATAATGTTGCAGAATATGTATCTGATATATCAACAAGTAGTGAAATAACTTCAAATCAATTATTAAAAAATGCAAATGTAAATGAAGAAGATTTAAAAGCAAAGATAACATTTGATTTAACAATAAGAACAGAAGACGGAAAAGAGTATAAAACGACATTATCATATGATATACCAGTAGAAGGAATTGTAGAAAATGGAACAACATCTAGGGAAATAACAGATTTTAGTGATGTTATATTTAAAAGAACAAAAAATTAAAACTTCTACTTGATAAAATATGAAATTCATTATATAATACACATGGTATATACTTTCAGAATCTTTGTATGGAGAGTAAACCAATAAAGACCTATGAACCTTGTCAGGTCCGGGAGGAAGCAGCAATAAATAGATATCTTTATGTGGTATACTTTCCATAGAAAGATTCTAGGTATTTACCATTTTTTATAGTATAAAGGATGTGAAAGAATATGGCATACACAGCACTTTATAGAAAATTTAGACCACTTACATTTTCAGAAATAGTTGGACAAGAACATATTACAAAAACATTAAAAAATCAAATTATAGCAGGAAGAGTAGGACATGCATATTTATTTAATGGAGGAAGAGGAACAGGAAAAACATCAGCAGCAAAAGTACTAGCAAGAGCAATAAATTGTTTGAATCCTAAAGATGGAGAACCTTGTAATGAATGTGAAATCTGTAAAGGTGCAATAAATGGTTCTTTAACAGATATTGTAGAAATGGATGCCGCATCAAATAATAGTGTAGAAGATATAAGGTCAATTAGAGAAGAGGTTAATTTTTTACCAACAAAAGCTAAATATAGGGTATATATTATAGATGAGGTTCATATGTTATCTACAGGAGCTTTTAATGCATTATTAAAAACATTAGAAGAGCCACCAGAACATGTTAAATTTATTTTAGCAACAACAGAACCACAAAAATTACCAGCAACTATTTTATCAAGATGCCAAAGATTTGATTTTAAGAGAATTTCTAATGAAGATATAATAAAAAGGTTAAAAGTAGTATGTAAGGAAAGCAATATAGAAATAACAGAAGGAGCAATGAAAATAATTGCTGTACTTGCAGAAGGCGCAATGAGAGATGCTTTATCAATACTAGAAAGATGTATACAAGATGGAGAAAACAAAATAGATGAAAATAAAATAAGGGATTTAGTCGGAATTCCTCAAACTACTTATGTACACAGTATTGTAGAAGGATTAATACAATATGATATTGAAAAAGTATTAAAGAATTTAGATGAAGTTTTAAAAGAAGGAAAAGATATTACTAATTTATTATGGGAAATGATAAAATACACAAATGATTTATTAGTATATAAGACTACAAAAAATCTAGAAATTTATAATGAAGAAGAATTAAAAAATATAGAGAATTTATCACAAGCAGTAACTAAAGAAAAATTAATTGATTTAGTATATAAATTATCAGAATTAGAAAATGATATTAAATATTCAAATCAAAAAACAGTTGTATTTCAAGCAGGTATGATAAAGTTATGTAGTAAGCAAATGGATATTAGTTCTAACTTAGAGCAAAGAATTGAAAAAATAGAAAATTATTTAAGAGCTAGTGGGGGAGCTAGAAACACAAGGCAGGCAGTAAGTACAGCTACTCAAAATATTTATGCAAATCAAGCACCTAATGCTAGAATGACAACGAATGTACAAACTAAGCCAACAAATATAACTGCTAAGCAAGAAAATAAACCTAAAAGAACATTTTCAAGTAAAGCAAATGAATATTGGCCACAAATAGTAAATGAATTAAAACAAAATGGTAAAATCGTTTTATATACAAATTTATTAGGAACTAAAGCTCAAGAAATAAATGATATGGTACTTGGAATTGAGTTCCCAAATGGTATGACAGCTTTTGGAAAAACAATATTAGAAAAGCCAGAAAATATCAGAGAAATATCAAATATGATATCAATGGCATGTGGTAAGGAAATGCAAATAAGATATATTAATGAAAATAATACTGTACATAAAGTTTCACAAACAGAAGATATACAAAATTTAGCAAATGAATCTGATATACCATTTAATATAATTGAATAATTATAAAAATATATAATTTAAATAAATAAAAATAATAAAGGAGGAATAAAAAATGTCAAAAAGAGGTGGATTTCCAGGAGGAATGGGAGGATTCGGAGGAATGAATCTAAACAGTTTAATGAAAGAAGCAAAAAAAATGCAAGCTGATATGGAAAAATCACAAGCAGAACTTGCTGAAAAAGAATTTGAAGCATCAGCAGGTGGAGGAGCTGTTACTGTGAAAGTATCAGGAGATAAAACAATAAAAGAAATAAAAATAAAACCAGAGGTAGTAGATCCAGAGGATGTAGAAATGTTAGAAGATTTAGTTTTAACATGTGTTAATGAAGCTTTAAGACAAGTAGATTCAGCACAAGCACAATCACTTGGAAAATATAATATTCCTGGTTTAGGATTATAAAATAAACTGGAGGAATAAATATGTCATTATATTCACCATCAATAGAAAAATTAATCGAAAGTTTTGAAAAATTACCAAGTATAGGAAATAAAACAGCGGCAAGACTTGCATTTTATATACTTAATTGTTCAGAAGAAGAAACTAATGAGTTTGTATCAGCAATTGTAAATGCAAAAAAGAATTTAAAATATTGTAGTAAATGTTTTAATATTTCAGATACAGACCCATGTCCAATATGTGCAAATCCTAAAAGGGACCAAAGTACAATATGTGTCGTAGAAGATGTAAGAGATATTGTTGCTATGGAGAAAACACATGAATTTAAAGGAGTATATCATGTATTACATGGTTCAATTTCACCAATGAATGGAGTAGGACCAGATGATATAAAAATAAAAGAATTATTATCAAGACTAATGGATGGAAGTGTAAAAGAAGTTATTTTAGCAACAAATCCAAGAGTTGAGGGAGAAGCAACAGCAATGTATTTATCTAAGCTTATAAAACCTTTAGGAGTTAAAGTAACTAGAATTGCACATGGTATTCCAGTTGGTGGAGATTTAGAATATACAGATGAAATAACATTAACGAAGGCTTTAGAAGGAAGAAGAGAAATGTAAACAAGATACCACTTAATATTTATTTTATTAAGTGGTATCTTGTTTTTATATTTTTTATTTTTAATTTCTATTGATTTAATAGAATCCTACAAATATCATCTGTTGAATTAGGTTTAGCAAGAATTTTAGTATTTTCTTTCATTTTTTCTAATTTCTCTTTATCAGATAAAAGTTTTTCAATTATTTCTTGGCTGTTATCATTTTTCTTTATCCAAACTGCAATACCTTTACTTTCTAAAAATTCAGCATTTTCTTCTTCCTGACCAGGAATAGGATTTATTACTACCATAGGAAGATGTGAAGCTAAACTTTCAGAAGTAGTAAGCCCACCAGGTTTAGTAACAACCATATTAGAAATGCTCATAAGTTCCGGAACTTTATTTGTAAATTCTAAAATTACTACATTTTCTTTGGCTTTATTATTTGTTACAATTTCTTCAAAACTAGCTTTCATTTTAGAATTTTTACCTGAAATTGCAATAATTTGAATATTACTAATTTTGGTTTCTCTAACAAAATCCTCAAATATTTGAGAAGTTCTTGTTTTACCAAGTCCAAACTCTCCACCGCCAAAAAATAATACAGTAAATTTCTCTTTAGATAAATTAAATTCTTTTAATATTTCATCTTTATTATATTGCTTTTTAAATCCATCAGAAATGGGAATTCCTGTTACAAAAATACTATTTTTATCTACATTTTTACTAATTAAATAGTCTTTCATTTTATCATGTGCAACAAAAAAATAATCAGTAGATTCATGACCTACTAACCATTGGTCATGTGGAGCAAAATCAGTTAATATAGTTGCAATTTTTGCTGTAATCTTATTTTTCCTTTTTAAATAACTACACATTTGACTACCAAAAGGATGTGTAGAAATTATTAAATCAGGCTTTTTTTCTCTTAATAATTGTAATAACTTAATTGCCATAATTTTATTAGACCTTGAGGTAATATGAGCAAGTGGACCTTTTTGTGCATCTGAATAAATTCTACCCCATGCCCAAGGCATCTTTTTTGCCATTTCTCTATATGCAGCAGTTGTTATTTTTTCTATAGTTTTATTTACATACTTCATACAGTCAATCATTTCAACATCTATATTTTTATAATTATTTTTAATACAATTTTCTATTGATTTAGCAGCATTAAGGTGACCTCCACCATATGATGCATAAAAAATTAAAACTTTCATATGAATCTCCTTTTTTATTTTCGAAAACATTTTAACATATTATTAGAAAAATTTCAAAGAATGGAATATTTTTTAAGAAATTTATACAAAATAAGAAAAATTAATATTGAGGTGGTAATTTGAAGAATATATTTAAAATAATATTTTTATTTCTATTTTTAATATTATCTCTGACTTTAATTATTATTATAAATAATAATCAGAAAGAATTAAATGTTAGTTATGCAGCAAGTTCAAGTACTTCTGATTTACAACTAATGGCAAGAGCAATAAATGGAGAAGCAAGAGGAGAGCCATATGAAGGACAAGTAGCTGTAGGAGCAGTTATTTTAAATAGAGTAAAAAGTTCACAATTTCCTAATACAATAGCAGGAGTAATATATCAAAGTGGAGCTTTTACAGCAGTAGCAGATGGACAAATAAATGTACCAATAGAAGAGGGGTCAAGTGTATATAAAGCAGCAAAAGACGCAATGAACGGATGGGACCCAACAGGAGGATGTATATATTATTTTAATCCAGATACAGCAACAAATAAATGGATTTGGTCAAGACCACAAGTAAAGACAATAGGAAAGCACATATTTTGTAAATAAAAGAAAGGAAGAATAATATGAAAAATATATTAATAGATTGGAAAAATAGATTGAAAAAAGGACATATGTTAAGTGTTATATGCATACTTTTAATAGTAGTTGCAATTTTAGGAGTTATTTTATATCAAAAACAGCGAGAATATAGACAAGCATCAGAAAATAGCTATAATATGGCATTTAGCGAATTGGTGGATTATGTTCAAAATGTTGAAACATATCTTGCAAAATCTTTAATATCATCAACGCCAGAACATGGAGCAGAAACATTAACACATTTATGGAGAGAGGCAAATTTGGCACAGACATATTTAAGTAGATTACCAATAGAAAGCCAGGAACTTGAAAATACTGAAAAGTTCTTAAATCAAGTTAGTGATTATAGTTATAGTTTATCTAGAAAAAATATTTATAATGAAAGTTTATCTGAAGAAGATTTAAATAATTTGAAAGAATTACATGGATATAGTGTGGATTTAGAAAATACATTAAATCAATTGTCAGAAGATTTAAATAGTGGAAGATTTGAATGGGGAGAATTAACTAAAAAAGGAACAGTAGCCTTTGCACAGCAAGTAGATAACATTTCAAAGGAAAGTTTTAGTAATTTAGAGGAAAATTTTCATGAATATTCTGGATTAATATATGATGGGGCTTTTTCGGAACATTTAACAAGTAGTGAGCCAAAAGGATTAACTGGTGATGATATAGATGAAAATAAAGCACAAGAATTAGCTAAAGAGTTTGTGGGTCAAGATAAAGTAAAAGAAATAAATAGTTTAGGATTTGCAGAAAATGCTACAATTCCTGTATATGATTTTTCAATTACAACAAATAATGATGAAACAGTAAATATATCAATCTCTAAAAAGGGTGGACATGTAGTAAATATGAATTCAAATAGAGATATAGATATAGAAAGTATAACACAAGAAGAAGCAAATAATAAAGCATTAGAATTTTTAAATTCAAGAGGATTTCCTAATATGGAAGAAACATATTATTTAAAACAAGATGGAATAGTTACAATAAATTATGCATATAAACAAGATGACGTAATAATGTATCCAGATTTAATAAAAGTAAAAGTAGCATTAGATAATGGAGAAATATTAGGAGTTGAGACTACAGGTTATTTGAACAATCATACAGAAAGAAATTTAGACAATATAAAAATAACAGAAGAGGAAGCAAGAAAAGATTTAAATCCTGATTTAGAAATAACGTCAAGTGGGTTAGCTGTAATTCCTACAGAATGGAAAACAGAATTACTTTGTTATGAATTTAAAGGCAAAGTAGAAGATAAGGAATTTCTTGTTTATATAAATGCTGAAAACGGAAGAGAAGAGGATATATTAATAATAACAAATACACCAAATGGAACATTAGCAAGTTAGAATGTTTTGAGGACAAAGGAAAATACAATTTGTATATTTCTTTCGTCCCTAAAATTATCAAATATTTTTAATTATGTATTATTAATAAAAGTATTTGCAATATTTTCACATATATCAATATAAAGCTTTTGATTTTCTTTTGGAATTTTATTTAATATTTTTGAAAAAGTTTTATCTATATTTGTATCTGAAATACCAAAAACTAAATAATCTAAATCTAATTTTAAAACCTTTGAAAGTTTAGTTATTGTAGCTAAACTTGAAATACCAGTGCCTCTTTCGATTTCACTTATATATGTAGGAGTTATTTCTAGAATTTCGGATAATTTTTCTTGAGTTAGTTTTAATTCTTTTCTTCTTTGTCTTATTCTATTTCCAATTTCTTTATAGTTTATTTTATCCAAAAAAATCACCTCTTTGTATTAAATTATTTTATAATGAAAAATTTCTAAATAAAATAAACTAAAATTGTTGAACTTAAACTAATATTGTAGTACAATAATTTTAGTTTAAGTTTTGAGAGGTGGAAAAGATGAAGAAAAACAAAAGAAAATTAAGAATTATTAAAGAAAGTAATAAGAATGGTATTACACTTGTAGCACTTGTTATTACTATAGTTGTTCTTTTAATACTTGCAGGAGTATCTATTTCAATGTTAACAGGAGATAATGGTATTATTTCGCAAGCACAGAAAGCAAAAGAAGAAACGGAATATTCTACTTGGAGTGAACAAATTGATTTAGCTATCATAGAAACAGAAAGTAAGTATAGAAATCCAACAATAGATAATATTATAGATGAATTAATCGATGATAATATAATTTCAGATAGTGTGAAAAGTTTTATGGAAAAACAATAATAAAACAAAATAACATTAAAAATTTATAAAAAATAGCACATTGAAATAAAAATAGGATTAATAAAAAGTATAAAATAATATTAAAGCAAGGAAAATATTAGAAAATAAACATTGTAAATAAACCTAAGAAAGTTTACTTTTTAAGCATATTGTCTAATGTAATCATAACTTAGATTGATTAATTCAATCCATTTATTAGGCATATTAGAGCATCCTTGAACTTCAGGAATTTCAACAGGTACATGATAATCAAGAGCTGAATTAGGTCTTAAAAAGTTAAAGAAAGTAGCAAATAGAACCATATAATTATTAGCATTTTCATTAGAAGA
>CALXAD010000010.1 GCA_944386195.1 uncultured Clostridia bacterium | reverse complement strand
TGCTTTGTCAAATGCATTTACTTCTTGCAAGTGACCACTTGACAAAGCATTTATCAATATCGTTAAAATTGTTTAGCATGAAGTATTATTTCTGATGCTTTTTTTTCGTATATTTTTAACTTTTCAATGTGCTTTTTTATATTTTCTTGATAATTTTTTCATAGATTACTTTACACTATCAAGAGTATATATGTTTAAAGGAAAATTTTAGTTAAAATTCTTCCTATATTATTTTACTACAAAATCATAAAAAAATAAATGTAAAATTTAAATTTGTAAAATTAAGCTAAAAAATAAAATGTTTAAAATATTGATAAATAATACTACATATGATAAAATATTCGCACGCAACAAAAGTTGCATTTAAAAGTACCTAGTAGAAAGGTAAGAAAATGATAGTCAATGGAGTAATACCATTTGATGAAGTAAAAACACAAATTATGATTCCAAACCCAGGAGGAAGGAAATATTCTGTAAAAGCTGAAGAAAGTGGACACAAAGAAGTACAGACTTTTACAAGCAGAATTTTTCCAAAAGAAATTGTACTAAATCTTATAGGCTTCAAAAAATCTTATGATGGTTATGTTTATCCGGTATATATAACAGGTGTAACAAATAAATATCTATGGTTAAAAGGACAAGTAGGATTTAGAAATGCATCTGAAATCATAAATAATATATTAAGAGAACTTCTTAAACAAGAAGAGATTTTAGAAGTAAGAAGTGTTAAAAATGAGGATTTAAAGTTATTTAAATATGTAACTGAAAAATATCCGCCATATTGGGTAGATTCTTGTAGCATTAATTACTTAGGAGGATATGTTAATTATGTAAAGAAATGCCTAAATAATAGTTTTATAAGAGATGCATATTTATTCTACAATAATACAAATACAGATGACCAACATTATTATGGTATGAGAGCTGTAATTGTGTTAAATCAGAAAGTAAGTATTGAAAACAATAAGAAAGTTAAATGGGAGGAATCGTAACTAGTAGAAAACAGACCTCTTAAATAAGGGGGCTGTTTTCTTTCGGTAAAATAACAATTGATTCACTTGATTTTTAAGAAAAAATATTATATAATAATTTGCCAAGTGGAGGGAAAAGTAATGCTTGTAGATAATATGGTTTTAGAAAGATTATATCAAGATGCAGGAGAAAAAAGAAAAGAAAGAGCAATAAACTATCAAAAAGCAGGAAAAGTACGAATAAAAAATGTAGAATATGAAAATAGTAGAAACTTTGAAATAAGTGCAATAGTTGTCGGAACAGATATATATAGAACATATATAAGTATTAAAGATGGAATAGTTGAAGATGTAAGCTGTACTTGTGAAGATTATTATAATCATTATGGAGTTTGCAAGCATAGTTTAGCAAGCGTAATAGAAATGCAAAGTAATAATAATTATATAGATAAAAATAAAGTGAAGGAAAAAGAAGAAAAAGAAAAAACAAAAAATATTTTAAATCTAGGAAATGAATATAGGAATTTTAAACAAATAGTAAATAGTTTTTATCAAGAAGAAATAGACGGAATCGAAGAAGGAGAAGAAGAGGCGATTCCTATAAGTGGAGATATAAAAATAGAACCTACAATATATTATGATAAATTTGCAAATGACATGAAAGTTGAATTCAAAATAGGAAATAAAAGAATGTATAAAATAAAAAATCTATCAGAATTTTATACAAGAATGATGAACAAAGAATTATATAAATATGGAGAAAAATTAGAATTTATACATACAAAATCAGCATTTAGTGAAGAAAGTCAAGAATTATTAGATTTTATTATGAAATATGCAGAAATAATAAAATATGCAAACTCAAATTCAAATAGTAATTATAGATATTATGGAAAAGCATTAAGTGAAACAAGCATAATATTAGGAAATAGTGGAATAGATGATTTATTTGATGTATTAAAAGGAAAAGAAGTAAATTTCAATAAAGATTTTAAAGAAGAAAAAGTAGAATTTACAGAAGGAGAACCTTCATTAAAATTTGAATTAAAAAAGAAACAAAATGGTAATTATGTAATAATACCAACAGAAGAAATATACGAAATTACAATATTAAAAGGAAAAAAATATAAATATGTATTAGAAAACCAAAAACTATATCGTTGTAGTAAAGAATTTGAAAGGTCAAATTTAAAATTATTAGACTTATTTAAACAAAATTATATCACAGAATTAGAATTTGGAAAAAATGAGTTAACAGAATTCTTTTCTGTAGTTATGCCAAGAGTAAAAAACGCAATAGAAATAGAAAAAGGTCTAGATGAAGAAATAGAAGAATATAAACCAAAAGAATTAATAGTAAAAGTATATTTAGACTTTGATAAAAATGATTATCTAGTAGCAGATGTAAAATTTTGTTATGATACAAATGAATTTAATCCATTAGATGAAACAGTAAAAATAACATTTCCAAGAAATATGATACAAGAAACAAAAGCATTAAATATATTAAGAAAAACAGGATTTATGCTAGATGTAAGAAATACAAGATTTATATTACCAGATGAGGATAAAATATATAAATTCTTAACAGAAGATATAAATTACTATATGCAAAAATTCGAAGTAATGGTAACAGAAAATTTTAAAACAAAACAAATAAGAAACCCTAAAATGGGAAGCATAGGCGTAAGAGTAGAAAATGATTTACTATATGTTGATTTAAAAAACATAGATATAGACCCAGAAGAATTAGAAAATATAATGGAAAAATATAAACTAAAGAAAAAATACTATAGATTAAAAGATGGAAGTTTTTTAAATTTAGAAGATAATAAAGAAGTAGAATTTTTGGATAAATTAACAACAGGAATGGATATAGACTATGAAGAAATAGAAGATGGAGAAATAAGACTTCCTGTAAATAGAACATTATATTTAAATCAATTACTAAAAAAATTAAAAGGAACTGAAATTATAAAGAACTCAGAATATAAAGATATAGTAAACGAATTAGATAAAGAGCAATTAGAAGAAAATGTAGAAATTCCAGAAGAATTTGCAGGAGTACTTAGATATTATCAAAAAACAGGATTTAAGTGGTTAAAAATTTTAGACAAATATCATTTTGGAGGAATACTAGCAGATGATATGGGACTTGGAAAAACAATACAGATGTTATCAGTAATAGTAGATTATGCAAAAAATAAAGATAGAAAACCAAGTTTAGTAGTATCACCAAGTTCACTTACATTAAACTGGCAAAACGAAGTAAAAAAATTCACAAATAAACTAAAAACAGTAGTAATAAGAGGAACATTGCAAGAAAGAAAATATTTAATAGATAATATAAAAGATTATGACTTAGTAATAACATCATATGATTTATTAAAAAGAGATATAGATATATATAAAGAAAAAGATTATCAATTTAAATATATAATAGCAGATGAAGCCCAATATTTAAAAAATAGTAATACAAAAAATGCAAAAGCAATAAAACAAATAAAAGCAGAAACAAGATATGCATTAACAGGAACGCCAATAGAAAACTCTCTTGCGGAATTATGGTCTATTTTTGACTTTATAATGCCAGGATATTTATTTACATATAGAAAATTTAAAAATATATATGAAACACCAATAGTAAAAGAAAATGATGAAAAAGCAATGCAAAAATTAAAAATGTTAATAGAGCCATTTGTATTAAGAAGAAATAAAAAAGAAGTATTAACAGAACTTCCAGAAAAGACAGTAACAGTAATGAATAACGAAATGAACGAAGAACAAAGAAATCTTTATTTAAATTATTTAGCAAGAGCAAAACAAGAATTAGCAGAACAAATAAAATTAAATGGATTTGAAAATACACATATGCAAATATTAGCAGCATTAACAAGATTAAGACAAATATGTTGCCATCCAAGTTTATTTATAGAAGATTACAATGGAGGAAGTAGTAAATTAGACCAATGTATAGAAATTATACAAGATGCAATAACAGGAGGACATAAAATATTATTATTTTCTGGATATACATCAATGTTTGAAATAATAGAAAAAGAATTAAAGAAAAGAAATATAGTATATTTCAAATTGACAGGTTCAACAAAGGTAGATGACAGAATAAGATTAGTAGATGAATTTAATGAAAACCCAGAAATAAAAGTATTTTTAATATCATTAAAAGCAGGTGGAACAGGATTAAACCTAACAGGAGCAGACATGGTAATACATTATGACCCATGGTGGAATATATCCACAGAAAACCAAGCAACGGATAGAGCATATAGAATAGGACAAAAAAATAATGTACAAGTTTATAAACTTATAACAAAAAATTCAATAGAAGAAAAAATATATGAATTACAAGAAAAGAAAGCAAAACTAGCAGATAATATGTTAGACACAAAGACGACATTTATAAACAGATTCTCAAAAGAAGAAATAATGAAACTATTCGAATAATGGGGCAATTGATGGGCAATTGGGGACGTTTCATTTTGGACAAAATGTCCAATCGGGGACACTTCTATAATAAAATCTGTCCCAAAATGGACAAAATGTCCAAAAAGAAACGTCCCCAGTTGGTGCCCAACTAGTGCCGGGTTGGTCAGATTGTGAGGAGATTAAATATGAATGATTATATTACAGTAATTGGTGGAGGTTTGGCTGGTTCAGAAGCAGCATACCAGATAGCTAAAAGAGGAATAAAAGTTAAATTATATGAGATGAAGCCTATAAAATATTCACCAGCACATTCAAATAAAGATTTAGCAGAAATAGTTTGTAGTAATTCTTTTAAATCTAATCTTATAACAAATGCTTGTGGATTATTGAAAGAGGAATTAAGAAATTTAGATTCTTTATTAATTAGAATTGCAGATGAAACTAAAGTTGCAGCAGGACAGGCTTTAGCTGTAGATAGAGATGTATTTTCTAAAAGAGTAACAGAAGAAATTGAAAAAAATCCTTTGATAGAAATAATACATGAAGAAATAACAGATGTTTCTAAAATGACAAAAGAAGGAATCGTAATAATAGCAACCGGGCCATTAACTTCTGATGGATTAGCAAAAGAAATAGCTAATATAACAGGTGAAGATAAGTTATATTTTTATGATGCAGCAGCTCCAATTATTAGTAAAAATAGTATTAATTTTGACATAGCTTTTTATGGAGATAGATACAGTGAGGAAAAGAAAAAAGATGAGTCTTTAGAAGAATGGAAAGAAAGATTAAAAGAGCAAGAAGGAAAAGAGCAAAGTTATATAAATCTTCCAATGAACCAAGAAGAATATGAAAGATTTTGGAATGAACTAGTAAATGCAGAAGTTGTGACTTTACATGACTTTGAAAAAAGAGAAATTTTTGAAGGATGTATGCCAATAGAAATCATGGCAAAAAGGGGAATTGATACATTAAGATTTGGACCATTGAAACCAGTGGGTTTTGACGACCCAAGAACAGGCAAAAGACCATATGCTTTAGTTCAATTAAGACAAGATGATAAGCAAGCAAGTATTTATAATATGGTAGGATTTCAAACTAATTTAAAATTCGGGGAACAAAAAAGAGTATTTAGTATGATACCAGGTTTAGAAAATGCAGAGTTTGTAAAATATGGTGTTATGCATAGAAATACATATATAAATTCAAGTAATTTGTTAGATGAAACATATTGTTTAAGGAAAAATAAAAATATTTATTTCGCAGGCCAATTAACAGGGGTTGAAGGATATGTAGAATCAATATCATCTGGACTAGTTGCGGCTTTAAATGCAGTAGAAACTTTTAAAGATAGTAAAAATAAGATAACTTTTTCAGAATATACAATTATTGGAGCTTTGGCAAAATACATATCTACACCAAATAAAAATTTTCAACCTATGAATGCTAATTTTGGAATATTACCTGAGCTAGAGGGAAAGAGAATAAGAGACAAGAAAGAAAGATATAGAAAATTAGCTGAAAGAAGTTTAGAAAATCTAAAGGAAAGTTTAAGAGAGTAGCATAAAACTACTCTTTTAAATATTACAAATATTACTAAAATGTTACATTTTTATTAAAAATGTAACAAATTTACATAAAATAGTTGATTGAAATACTAAAAAATGGTATAATATAAAAAGAGATTATATTTGTACGAGTAGTACAAAGGGGGTATTTTATAATGAAAGATAAAAGAAAATGGGAAGTAACATATGAGGAATATAAATCACAAGAAAAGCAATTAAAATTTGAAGATTTAAAATTTAAATTTGAAAATAATAGTACTGAAAAAATGGCACAAACACATATGAAAAAAGAGGAATTTGACGAATATCAAAAAATGAAAAGAATAATGGACAATCTTCCTAAAGTTGATAATTTGAAAGAATATATGGATAGACTTGAAAATGATTTTTCTAAATTGAAAAAAGAGTATGATTTAAGAACACAACAAGGAAAAGATAAAGCAAGAGAAGACGCGTTAGAAAAATATGTTGTAGAAAATATGAAACAACAAGAAGAAGCTATAGCAAGAAGAAAAGAAGTAAGTAAAAAAATAGCTGAAGCTAAAGAGCCAGAAGAAAAAGCAAAATTAGAAGGCGAAAAAGAAAAAATAGATAAAGAACTATCAGAATTAAGAACAAACGTAAAAGAAAATAATAAAGAATTTGCAGATTTAAAAAGTAAAGAAGGACAATATAATTTTGATAAATCTTTAAAAGACTATTCAATGGAAGATTTAAAATATAATTGTCAAGAAATAAGAACAACTATAAGTAAATGTAATTTAGTTGCTAGTAACTTAATGAAGGGCTTAAGTATAGAATCTATTCAACCTAAATTAGAAGGATGGAAAGATAGAAAATTAACCTCTAAAGACCCATTACCTGTTAAGGCAAAACAACAAGAGCAAGTAAAAGGACAAGAACAAGATCCAGCTGAAGCAGAAAAAGGTAGACAAGGTTTAGCTGCATTAGTAGGAAAATCAGAAAGAAATCAAGAAGATAACGGAAGAGATGATGATGAAGCACTAACAGATATAGTAGATAGAGCATATAATAGGTTACCAGCTAAACAATATACATTTGAAGAAGCATTTCCAAGATTAGCAAAATTATTCCCTAAACTTGCTAATACAAGAGTAGGTAAAAAAATGCTTGAAATAAAACAAAAACGTGATGAAAGAAAAGTAGAAAGAGAACAAGAAGATGTTCAATCTGAACCAGAAAGTAATCAACAATCAAATAACAATCAAGAACAACAAAGTCATGAGAATAATCAAGAACAACAAGAAAATAACAAATCTGAAAATGATAAGAGAAAAGAATTTAGAAGTTATATAAAATATAATGTATTAGATGTTGCAGAAAGAGGCTTTGATACTGTAAGACAAGAAGATTTAGAAAAGAGAAGAGAAGAAATGCAAGCTAAAGCAAAAGTTAAATCAGAAGAAATGAAAAAACAACAAATGGAAGCAAGAGAACAACAAGGAGAGCAACAAAATTCTGAAGATGCTAGATAATATAAATAGAATAATAAATACAAAAACTTGGGAAAAAATCCCAAGTTTTTCTTGACTTTTATATATGTACATGATAAAATATAATTCGTTATAGTAAATTGCATGTAATGCATATTTCCGTAACAAAAAATAAAAATTAGGAGGTGAAATTTAAGTGCCAACAATTAATCAATTAGTAAGAAAAGGAAGAAAAAGTAAGGTAAGTAAAGTTACAGCACCAGCTCTTCGTTATGGATATAACTCAATGAAAAAAAGACCTACAAATAGTAGATCACCACAAAAAAGAGGAGTTTGTACAGTTGTAAAAACAGTTACACCTAAAAAACCTAACTCAGCTTTAAGAAAAGTTGCCAGAGTTAGACTTTCAAATGGTTATGAAGTAATATCTTATATTCCAGGTATAGGACATAACTTACAAGAACACAGTGTTGTATTAATAAGAGGTGGTAGGGTAAAAGACCTTCCAGGTGTTAGATACCATATCATCAGAGGAACATTAGATACAGCAGGTGTTAAAGACAGGATGCAAGCACGTTCTAAATACGGAGCTAAAAAACCTAAAAAATAAAATATAAAAAGCAAAAATTAGTGCTTGTAATTCTTACTAAACTTAAGGTACTTAAATTTAGAATAGATTTATTAGCACTATACGGAAAAGTAAAAAACTTTTCAGAGTACCGAGAATATTTTATTAAATATTCAAAATAATATTAAGGAGGGAAGAATAGTGCCAAGAAAAGGATATATAGCAAAAAGAGATGTATTACCAGATCCAGTATATAATAGTAAAGTTGTTACTAAATTAGTAAACAATATAATGTTAGATGGTAAGAAAACAGTTGCTCAAAAAATAGTATATGATGCATTTAATATCATAAAAGAAAAAGAAGGAAAAGATCCTTTAGAAGTATTTGAAGCAGCTTTAGAAAATGTTATGCCAGTTCTTGAAGTTAAAGCAAGAAGAGTTGGTGGAGCTACATATCAAGTTCCATTAGAAATCAGACCAGAAAGAAGACAAACTTTAGGATTAAGATGGATAGTAACATATGCAAGAAATAGACATGAAAAAACAATGGCTGAAAAATTAGCTGGAGAATTAATGGATGCAGTAGCCGGAAACGGTGGAGCATTCAAGAAGAAAGAAGATACACATAGAATGGCAGAAGCTAATAAAGCATTTGCACATTATAAATGGTAAAATTAATTTTTTAATAATCGCAAAAATAAACGGAAGGGGGAAAATATAAAATGGCAGGAAGAGAATACCCACTAGAAAGAACTAGAAATATAGGAATTATGGCACACATTGATGCAGGAAAAACAACAACAACTGAAAGAATTCTATTTTATACAGGAAAAACTCATAAAATAGGAGAAGTTCATGAAGGTGCTGCAACAATGGACTGGATGGAACAAGAACAAGAAAGAGGTATAACAATTACATCTGCTGCTACAACATGTTTTTGGAAAAATAATAGAATAAACATTATTGATACTCCAGGACACGTTGATTTTACAGTAGAGGTACAAAGATCTCTAAGAGTATTAGACGGTTCTGTTACAGTTTTAGCTGCTAGAGGTGGTGTTCAACCACAAACAGAAACAGTTTGGAGACAAGCTGATAAATATCATGTACCAAGAATGGTATATGTAAATAAAATGGATATAACTGGAGCTAACTTCATGCTTTGCGTTGAGCAATTAAAAACAAGATTACATGCAAACCCAGTTCCAATACAATTACCAATTGGAGCAGAAGACAATTTCAAAGGAATAGTTGATTTAATAAAAATGAGATCATTTATTCATAAAGATGATTTAGGAAAAGAAATTGTTGAAGGTGATGTTCCAGAAGACATGATGGAAATGGCTAAAAAATATAGAGAAGCCATGATAGAAGCAGCAGCAGATCAAGATGAAGAATTAATGATGAAATACCTAGATGGTGAAGAATTAACAGAGGAAGAAATCAAAAGAGGTCTTCGTAAAGGAACTATAGACAATAAATTAGTACCTGTTACATGTGGTTCTTCATATAAAAACAAAGGTGTTCAAGAGTTATTAAACGCTATAGTTGATTATATGCCATCACCACTTGATGTACCACATATCAAAGGTGTTGACTTAGACGGAAATGAAGTAGAAAGAAAAACATCTGACAAAGAGCCTTTTGCAGCATTAGCATTCAAAATAGCAACAGACCCATTTGTTGGAAAATTATGTTTCTTTAGAGTATATTCAGGAACATTAGAAACAGGCTCAACAGTATTAAATTCAAATAAAGATAAAAAAGAAAGAATTGGTAGAATTCTTCAAATGCATGCTAACCATAGACAAGATATAGATAAGGTATATGCAGGAGATATCGCAGCAGCAGTAGGAGTTAAAGATGTTACAACAGGAGATACATTATGTGATATTGATCACCCTGTAATATTAGAATCTATGGAATTCCCAGACCCAGTTATTGATATAGCTATAGAGCCTAAAGATAAAGTAGCTCAAGAAAAGATGGCTGTAGCATTAAGTAAATTAGCAGAAGAAGACCCAACTTTCAAAGTTCATACAAATCAAGAAACAGGACAAACAATTATTGCTGGTATGGGTGAATTACACTTAGACATAATTGTTGACCGTCTAAAAAGAGAATTTAAAGTTGAATGTAATGTAGGTAAACCACAAGTTGCTTACAAAGAAACAATTAGAAAGAAAGTTAGAGTTCAAGGTAAATTTATTCGTCAATCTGGTGGTAAAGGACAATATGGTGATGTTTGGTTTGAAATGGAACCATTAGAGCCAGGTAAGGGAATTGAATTCGAAAGCAAAATTGTCGGAGGAGCAGTTCCAAAAGAATATATTAAGCCTATTGAACAAGGAATGAGAGAAGCAGCAGAAACAGGTATTTTAGCAGGATATCCTGTTACAGACTTTAAAGTAAGTTTAGTTGATGGTTCATACCATGAAGTTGACTCTTCAGAAATGGCATTCAAAATAGCAGCTGCTATGGCATTTAAAGAAGGTATGAAACAAGCTGATTCAGTAATTCTAGAACCTATAATGAAAGTTGAAATAACAGTTCCAGAAGAATACATGGGAGATGTTATAGGAGATGTAAACTCTAGACGTGGTAGACTAGAAGGTATGGAAGGTGTAGATGGAATGCAAGAAATTCATGCATTTATTCCACTTTCAGAAATGTTTGGTTATGCAACAGAATTACGTTCTAGAACACAAGGTAGAGGAACATATTCAATGGAACCATCTCATTATGAGGAAGTTCCAAAATCAGTTTTTGAAGCAATTGTATCTTCAAGAGCTAAAAAAGAATAAAAAAGCTTGCATTTTTATGAGAAATGTTATAAAATACAAATGCATTTAATTTAAGTTATTAAATTTTAAAAAATAATAAAGTAGCTTTAAGCTAACTTGTAAAAGGAGGAATTTTAAATGGCAAAGGAGAAATTTGAAAGAACAAAGCCACACGTTAATATCGGTACAATTGGTCACGTAGACCATGGAAAAACAACAACAACAGCCGCTATTACAAAATATTTATCATTATTAGGAAAAGCTAAATATGAAGCATACGATCAAATTGATGGTGCTCCAGAAGAAAAAGCAAGAGGAATCACAATCAACACAGCTCACGTAGAATATGAAACAGATAAAAGACACTATGCACACGTTGACTGTCCAGGACATGCTGACTATGTTAAAAACATGATTACTGGTGCTGCACAAATGGATGGTGCTATCTTAGTTGTTTCAGCAGCTGATGGACCAATGCCTCAAACAAGAGAGCACATCTTACTTGCTAGACAAGTTGGAGTTAAATATATCGTTGTTTATTTAAACAAATGTGATATGGTTGACGATCCAGAATTATTAGAATTAGTTGAAATGGAAGTTAGAGACTTATTAACAGAATATGGTTTCCCAGGAGACGAAGTTCCAATAGTAAAAGGTTCTTCATTAAAAGTTCTAGAATCTACATCAACAGATCCTAATGATCCAGTATATCAACCAATCAAAGAATTATTAGATGCAGTTGATAATTATATACCAACACCAGAAAGACCAATTGACCAACCATTCTTAATGCCAGTTGAAGATGTATTCACAATCACAGGACGTGGAACAGTTGCAACAGGTAGAGTAGAAAGAGGAGAAGTAAAACTTCAAGACGAAGTTGAAATCATCGGTCTTACAACAGAAAGAAAGAAAACTGTTGTTACAGGTGTAGAAATGTTCAGAAAATTATTAGACCAAGCAGAAGCTGGTGACAACATCGGTGTTCTATTAAGAGGTATTGATAGAAAAGAAGTTGAAAGAGGACAAGTTCTTTGTAAACCAGGAACAATACATCCACATACAAAATTCTCAGCAGAGGTTTATGTATTAACTAAAGAAGAAGGTGGACGTCATACACCATTCTTCAATGGATATAGACCACAATTCTATTTCAGAACAACAGATGTTACAGGAGTTATCGAATTACCAGCAGGAACAGAAATGGTTATGCCTGGAGATAACGTATCTATGACAATCGAATTAATCACACCAATCGCTATAGAAAAAGGATTAAGATTCGCTATTCGTGAAGGTGGAAGAACAGTTGGTTCAGGAGTAGTTTCTGAAATAATGGAATAATATAAAATTAAGGACGCTTGAAAAGGCGTTCTTTTTTCTTTAAATATAAAAAAGAACAAAATTAAGAGTATAATGAGAAAAAGATAGGAATATAATGAATAAAAAATAAGAATATAAAGAAAAGACTTGCTTTTTTTATAAAAGAATAATAAAATAGAAAAGAAGGTAAAGCCTTTTTTTCTTTTTTTGTGAATAAAAAATGAAATACAAATATATACATTATTAGGAGGAACTAAAATGAAGATTATATTAGATGCTATGGGAGGAGACAATGCACCAGATGCTAATATAAAAGGAGCAGTACAAGCAATTAATAAAGTAAAGGCAGAAGTTGTATTAGTAGGAAAAGAAGAAGTAATCAGAAGCAAGATTAAAGAATTTTATGGAAAAGAAATGGAAGAAATTTCAGATAGATTAAAAATAAAAAATGCAACAGAAACAATAGAAATGGAAGACCAACCAACAGTTGCAATAAGGCATAAAAAAGATTCTTCAATGGTAGTAGGATTTAGAATGCTAAAAGAAGATGAAGGAGATGTATTTATATCAGCTGGAAATTCAGGAGCATTACTAACAGGAGCTACACTAATAGTAGGAAGAATAAGAGGAATAGATAGACCAGCACTAGCAGGAATATTACCAGCATATAAAAGTCAGTTGTTATTAATAGATGCAGGCTCAAATACAAATTGTAAGCCAATAAACTTATTACAATTTGCTCAAATGTCTAGTATATATTTAAAAAATACATTTGGGATAGAACATCCAGTAATAGGTTTATTAAATATAGGAACAGAAGAAACAAAAGGTAATGATTTAGTAAGAGAAAGTTATAACTTATTAAAAGAAAAATCAGAAGAATTGGGAATTAATTTCATTGGAAATGTAGAAGGAAGAGATGCTTTTTCTGGAAAAGTAGATGCAATAGTAACAGATGGATTTACAGGAAATGTGTTCTTAAAGACAACAGAAGGAGTAGGAAAATTTGTAAAAAGAACATTAACAGAAAGCTTAACACATAATTTACTAACAAAGATATTAGCACTTCCATCACTTCCAGCAATAAAGAGATTCTCAAAAGAATTAGACTATAAATCATATGGAGGAGCTTTATTCTTAGGAGTAAAAAAACCAGTTGTAAAAGCACATGGAAGTAGTGAGGCATTGTTATTTGAATATACAATAATACAAGCAGAGAAATTTGTTGAAAATAAAGCTGTAGATAAAATGATAGAAGAATTTAATAAACAATCAAAAGTAGAGAAATGATGGATTTTCTGACTTAGTAGTATAAATTTCTAAAAAAAGCTTAATTTTACTTGACAAATAGTAAAACATATAATATAAATGAATTATCGCAAATAAATATCAAATGAATATATCATTTGCAAACTTGAGAGGAGGTGAACTCTAAGTTATGAGTTCAGAAGAAATACTAGAAAAAGTAAAAGGAATAATTGTTGAACAATTAGGAGTTGCTGAAAACGCAGTTACAATGGAAGCATCTTTTATTGATGATTTAGGAGCAGATTCATTAGATATAGTTGAATTAGTAATGGCTTTAGAAGAAGAATTTGATATTGAAATTCCAGATGCTGATGCAGAAAAAGTTGTAACAGTTGGAGATGTAGTAGACTATATAAAAGAAAATGTAAAATAAAACAAACCTATGAGATATCTCATAGGCATTTTCTTTTTATAATATGTATGAAAAACTATTATTTAATATAGAAGAAAAATTTTTAAAAAGAGAAATAAAATAATATGAAGGAGTTTGTTTATTAATAGAATTAGTTGTTAAGATATCACCTTCCAAAATTGTTCTATTATCAGAATAAACTTTAAAAGCACCAACTTTAGAATTTATATTAACTGGAGCTACTAAATTTTTTTCAATCCAAAAATCAACTTTTAAGGAATTTTTTTCATCTTTTCTAATAGGTATAAAAGAAGAATCATCTATAGAACATATAATTTCTAAATTATTGCTAATGCCTTTATTAATTTCAAATGAATTTATATTATTCTTCTTATAATTATCAAATTGAGTATTAATAAAATTTTCTATATCAAAATATTCAAAATTATCAAATGTATAATCAATTAATTTTATACTATCTTGAGTTCTAAAATTTTTAGTATCACAACCAAGAACAACACAAATAATATCCATATTATTTCTTTTACAAGCAGTTACTAAACAGCGATTAGCACCATTAGTAAAACCTGTTTTAACGCCGTAAACACCATTCAAAATTCCCAATAGTTCATTTGTATTAGTAATATTTTTGGGATAGCCATTAATTGTTATTGTATAATTTTTGGTTCCTACAATATTTCTAAAAGTAGAATTTTGAAGTGCATAATCAGCAAGAAGAGCTAATTCATAAGCAGTAGTATAATGATTATCAGAATCTAGACCATGAGGAGATTCAAAGTGAGAATTATTTAAACCAAGTTCTTTTGCTTTATTATTCATCATATTACTAAATTCTTGGACATTTCCAGCAGCTGTTTCTGCAAGTGCTATAGCAGCATCATTTCCAGAACAAAGAAGTAATCCATAAAGCAAATCTCTAATGGTAATTTTATCTCCAGATTTTAAACCTACTCTTGAACCACCTGTACTAGCAGCTTTTTTTGAAATAGTAATAGTTTTATTTAAATCACAATTTTCTATAATAATTGTTGCGGTCATAATTTTCGTAGTAGAAGCCATTTTGACTTTATTATATTCATTTTTTCCAAATATAATTTTTTTACTATTTCTATCTAAAACAACACAAGAACGAGCATTTAAATTAAGCTCCTTTTCTTCACTTGCAAGATTAATATTAAAACTAAAAAGAAATATTATAATAAAAAAACAAAGCAATAAATTCTTTAATAGATGCATATTATCACCATTTAAATTATATGAAAAAAAGTTTATAAATATGAAAATAGAAAAAATAAATAAAATTTAAAATAACCATTAGGGAAGACAAAGTTTTTATCTAAATTCACATAAAACATTGATTTTATAACAAAAATGTAATATAATTGTAATGTAGGGGTTGTTATTTATTAAATAGATGAAAAAGCTATTTCCGTAAGGTTTTATAGATAAATAGTAAATATACAAAAAAATAACAAAAATTACCCTATTGACTAATAAAAAAAAGCTAGTAAAATAATATACAGTAGGACATATATAAGTAGAAAAAGGAGAGATTAAATATGAACCGAAAAAATCTTTTATTAAGTGGTATTGTCTTAATGGTGCTAACTTTAGTTAGTATAATTCCAAATACAGTAAATGCAACACAAGCTACTACACCATTATATTTAGGAATAACTGAATTAAGGAAAAATGATGTCCCTAACATGGGATATGCCATAGGAGACCCAGATGATAATGGAACAAGTGGAAATGCAGCAAAAATTTGGAACATTATAGAATATACAAGTGCAGATGAAAATGCACAAGAAAAAGCAAATGGAAATAAAAACATATATTGTGTAAAAGCAGGAGTAGGCTTCTCTAATACAAAAGACCGTGCTACTTATAATGTTTTCTATGATATGAAAACTGAAAGAGACCAAATTGCAGCACAAAATGATGTATTAAGAAGTATAGTAGAAGGAACAGTTCCAGATAATAATGGAGGAACTGTTAGTAAATATGATGCTTTACTTGCATTATCAGATATACTTTATTTAATTGAAGATCCAATTGATGAAGAGGCAAAACAAGCATATTTAGATGCAGCCGGAATTGATAAAACTGCATGGGATATGCCTTTAACAAATGATGATATTGCAGCAGTACAACAAGCAGCTATATGGTATTTTACAAACTATGGAGAAGAAAATGGAAAATACGATAAAACGGCACCTAAAACAGATTGGTTAAATTACACATTAGATGGAACTACTTATGAAAGTTTAGCAGATTATAAAAGGCATGATACAGATGAAGGAATACAAAGACAAACACAAGCAGAGCAACTATATAATTATTTAATAAAAACAGCAAAAGATAATGCTAATAATTATTCAAATACTTCTACAACTACAGGTGCACCAGCTAAAGTAAATACAACATCTTTAAATTATGAAGAATCAGGTTCAGATTATATAGTAGGACCAATTAATATAACAGAGCAAAATGATTTACCATATACAATAGAATTTATAGTAAAAAATGCTGGAACAGAAACTTCAGATTATAAGTTATTAAATAGTAATAAAGAAGAGGTAGAAGAAGGAACAACTGTAAAAGATTTAGTAGGACAAGATTTTTATATTTCATTACCTAAAGATTCAGTAACAGATATTTCTATATCAATATCTATTAAATATAGTACAAATAAACTTACTTTATGGGCATCAACTACAGATAATCAAACACAACCAGTTATGATACCTGAAAAAGTAGAAGAATCAGAAGATGTTGAATTAGAAGTAACACCTAATGAAAAACCATTTGATTTAGCTTTAAGAAAATATATAACAAAAGTAAATGGAACAGAATTAACAGGAACAAGTTCAAGAGTACCTAATATAGATGAAAGTACATTAGAATCAGGTACAACAGCTACATATAATCATAAAAAAGACCCAGTTGTTATATCAACAGGAGATATAGTAACATATAAAATTACAATATATAATGAAGGTGAGAAAGCAGGAAGAGCAACAAAAGTAGTTGACCAATTACCAACAGGTTTAAGATTTAGTAGAGTTGTAAGTGGTAATTTTGATGTAGATTCATATGATGAAGATACAAATACATTAAATTTAATAAGAAAATCAGGAAATGAAGAGAATTTGCCAGCATATACAGAAGGAAATTTAAGTTCTGAAACAATTGAAATTGAATGTGAAGTAACAGCTGAGCCAGATGCAACTGATAGTAAAGTATTAACTAATGTAGCGTGGATTTCAGAAGAAGTAGATGGAGAAACAGGTGTTACAATAACAAATCAAACAGGAGCAGATAGAGATTCAGAACCAAGTACAAAACCAGATGTAAATAAGGACAATATGGAAGACTATACAGGAAATGGTAATAAAGAAGATTTGACAGATTCAGATTATTATTATAAAGGACAACAAGATGATGATGACTTTGAAAAATTAGTTTTAATGCCAGAATCATTTGACTTAAAATTAATAAAAAGAATTACACAAGTAAATAATCAAAATGTACCAGAGAGAATTGAAAGTGTAGATGTAAGTGATTTAAATACAATTGGTGAAGATGGAAATCTTATAACAACAGGAAATTATACATTAAGTAAAGAACCAGTTGAAGTTAAACAAGGTGATATAGTAACATATACATTTAGAATATATAATGAAGGAACAATAGATGGATATGCTTCAGAAATAACTGAAGATATACCAGATGGATTAGAGTTCTTATGGTCTGAAAAAGAAGGAGAAGACTTAGAAAATGATACAACATTAACAGAAGCAGAAAAAGAAGCAATAGAATTTAACCAAAATTATTTGTGGGGAAATTTCCAATATGATGAAAGTGGAGAAAGAATTATACAAATTTCAACAGATTACTTATCAAAAGAAAATGAAACAGAACCTAATGGAAATTTAATTCCTGCATTTGGAAGTAATGATGGAACAAAAACAGAAGATGATATTTCATATAAAGAAGTATCTGTAAAATTGAAAGTTATTTCAAATAATGTATCAGGAGTTACAATTAGAAATGAAGCTTGCATTTCAGAAGATACTGATGAAAATGGAGAACCAGTAGATGATAGAGATTCTGATACTGAAGAATGGGTTAAATATGAAGATGATGAAGATTATGATAATGTAATTTTACAATCATTTGACTTAGCTTTAAGAAAATTCATAGTAGCAGTAAGTGAAGATGAAGAAATAGACGAAAATGAATATTTAACAAATGAAGACGGTACATATACAAGAGCACCGGTGGTAGATACATCATCATTAAATACAACAGATGAAAATGGAAATCTTATAACAACAGCAATTTATAATCATACAAAAGAACCAGTAATGGTGAAACCAAATGATATGGTAGTATATATGTTAAGAGTATATAATGAAGGCGAAATATCAGGATATGCAGCAGAAATAAAAGACCATTTACCACCATATTTAGAATATGTAGATAATGAATTTAACCAAGAATATGGCTGGTCTGTATCAGAAGATGGAAGAACAGTGACAACAAGATATTTGGAAAATAGTATAATAGATGCTGCTGAAAAAGATGAAAATGGACAATATGTATTATCATATGAAGAAGTGCCAATAATGTGTAAAGTAAAAGAAGATGCAAAAACAGGAGAAAATATAACAAATATAGCAGATATAGCAGAATATCAAGATGAAGATAAAGAGCCAGTTATAGATAGAGATTCTGAAGAGGATAATGTAGAATTACCAAGTGATGAAGAATTACCAAATTATAAAGATGACGAAACAGGAGAATATGTACCAGGCCAAGAAGATGATGACGACTTTGAGAAAGTAGTAATAAAAGAGTTTGACTTAGCATTAAGAAAATTCATAACAAAAGTAGAAAACCAAGATATAACAAATAGAATACCAGAAGTTAGTTATGATGCAGAAAATGATAAAATAACATATAATCATACAAAGGACCCAGTACAATTGGTATCAGGAAATGTAGTAATATATACAATAAGAGTATATAATGAAGGAGAAATAAATGGGTATGCAAAAGAAATAACAGATGATATACCAGAAGGACTAGAATTCATACCAGATAATGAAACAAATATAAATTATAGATGGGTAATGTATGATGAAGCAGGAAACGAAACAGATGATGTAAGTCAAGCAGTAACAATAAAAACAGATTACTTATCAAAAGAACAAGAAGAAAACCCAGGAGACAATTTATTACATGCATTTAACCCAAATGAGCCAATAAGTGAAACAAACCCAGAATATAAAGATGTACAAGTAGCATTTAGAGTAACAGAGCCAAATAGTTCAGATAGAATAGTAGTAAACTCAGCACAAATATCAGAAGATAGTGATGAGGATGGAGATGAAGTAGAAGATAAAGATTCAGTACCAGGAGAATGGAATGATGGAGAAGATGACCAAGACAAAGAATATGTAAAACTATTAGAATTTGATTTATCTTTAAGAAAATGGGTAACACAAGCAATAGTAATAGATAAAGATGGAGAGCATGTAACAGAAACAGGACATCAGCCATATGATGACCCAGAACAAATAGTAAAAGTAGATTTATATAGAAAGAGCATAAATGATGTAACAGTAAAATTCAGATACTCTATAAGAGTAACAAATGAGGGAGAAATAGCAGGATATGCAAAAGAGATAACAGATTATGTACCAGAAGGATTAAAATTTGTAGCAGAAGATAATCCAGGATGGACAGATGAAGGAAATAATGTAATTTCAACAAGATTATTAGAAAACACATTATTACAACCAGGAGAATATGCAGATGTAGAAGTAGTGTTAACATGGATAAATGATGAAAACAACATGGGATTAAAAGAAAATACAGCAGAGATATCAGAAGACTACAATGATTATGGAGTACCAGATAAAGACTCAACACCAGATAACAAGAAAGAAGGAGAAGACGATATAGATGATGCACCAGTAATGTTATCAGTAGGAACAGGTAGAGCAAAAGTATACTTTACATTAGGATTTGTAATATTAGTTACAATGGCAGGAGGAGTATTCTTAATTAAGAAATATGTATTATAAAATGATTACAGGAATAATTTTTCCTGTAATTTTTTTGAGGTCATAAAAATGTAATGAAAATGTAATAAAACAGTTTGAGTGAATATCCGTAAGTGAATTTAATAAATATATAATTTATTAATAAAAAATTCTAAATATATATGTTATAATATATTTATATAAATATGGCATGGGGGATAGATTTTATGAGAACTACGTGTAAGAAAGTTTTGTTTTTAATTTTAATAGGAATAATATATTTAAGTGTTGGAGCAAAACCAGTAGAAGCAGCTCCATTGGTACCATCAAAATTTTTTGGAATTACTGAAATAAGGACATTGTCTGAACCCAATATGGGTTATGCAATAGGAAACCCTAATGATAATAATGAAAAAGGAAGAGCAGCAAAAATATGGAATATAGTAGAATATAGTAGTAAGGACTCAAATGACCCAAAAGATGTAGATGTCTATTGTGTAAAAGCTGGAGTTGGATTTACTGATACACATAAACGTGCAGAATATAATGTTGCTTTTGATATGTATAAAGAAAGAGATGAAATTGCAAAGAAAAATGATAAATTAAGTACTATTGTAGAAAATGGACAATATAATAATTTATTAGCATTAGCAAATTTATTATATTTACCAGAAACAGAAGGTGAAAATGAACTTACAGCTTATTTAAAAAGAGCAGGAATAGTATATAACGAACCTTATAATTATTTATTAACGGTAGATGATGTTAAAGCAGTACAACAAGCAGCAATTTGGTATTTTACAAATTATGGAGAAGAAGATGGAAAATATGATAAAACATATCCTGCTACAGATTGGTTAAATTATATATTAAAAGATGAAACAACTTATAAAAGCTTATCAGATTATAAAAGACATGATACAGATGAAGGATTACAAAGACAAGAACAAGCAGAAAGATTATATAATTACTTAATAAATACAGCAAAAGCAAATGGTTCAATTTATGCAGATGAAAATAAAGATTATAAAACAAAATTAACATTATATACATCAACAAGTAGTACTATTGAACAACCATTAATGGAAATAGAAAGAGAAAAAGAATTTGATTTATCATTAAGAAAATATATAACAAAAGTAAATGAAGAAGAATTAACAGAAGAAAATTCAAGAGTACCACAAATAGATGTAACAGGATTAAACAATTTAACAGATACAACAGCTACATATAAACATAAAAAAGACCCAGTGTTAGTAGGAATAGGAGATACAGTAACATATAGAATACAAGTCTATAATGAAGGTGACATAGATGGATATGTAAATAAAATAGTAGACCAATTACCAACAGGATTACAATTTTCAAAACTACTAACAAGTGGATATACAGCAAGTTATGATAGTACAAGTAATAAAGTAACAATAACAAGAGATGAAAATAATAATGATAGATTAACAGCTTTTAATGGAAGTAGTTTAGATTCTACAACATTAGAACTTGAATGCATAGTGACATCAACAGAAAGTAATAAAATATTAACAAATGTAGCATGGATATCAGAAGAAGAAACAATAGATGGAAAGGTAATAACAAATGAAGTTGGCGATGATAGAGATTCAGAACCAACTAATGCACCAGATGTAAATAAAGATAATATGGAAAACTATAAAGGAAATTCATCAAATAAAGATGATTTAACTGATAAAGACTATTATTATAAAGGTGAGCAAGATGATGATGACTTTGAAAAATTAATAACAAAACAGTTAACAGGAAGTTATAATTTACAACTAGAAAAAGTAGATAAAAATAATCCAGAAACAAAACTTCAAGGAGCAGTATTTAGTGTAACATTACCTGAACAAAATGCAACAAATAAAACAACAGGAAAAAATGGATTAGTAGATTTAGGAACAGTAAATATAACAAATGTAAATAGTACAGATACAATAACAATAAAAGAAATAACACCGCCAACAGGATATAACAAATTAATAGATACAATGACATTAAACGTAACTAAAAAGATAGAAAATGGAAGTTATGTAGCAGATAAAGTAACAATAGCACCAGAAGGAGTAGAAGGGACAAGTGCAACAATAGATGGAAATACAATAAAAATAGTAGTTCCTAATGAAAAAATAGAAGGAAATTATAAAGTACAGCTAGAAAAGGTAGATAAAGATGATAATACTATTAAATTACCAGGAGCAGAATTCAACATAACGCTTCCAGGAGCAAGTAGTGTAACAAGTACAACAGATGAAAATGGACTAATAGATTTAGGAAATGTAAAAATAACAGATGTAAGTACTACAGATACTATAACAATTGAAGAAACAAAAGCCCCAGACGGTTACAATAAAATATTAGGAACAATGCAATTATCAGTAACGAAAAAAATAGAAAATGGAAGTTATGTAGCAGATAATGTGACAATAACATCAGAACAAGTAGAAGGAACAACAGCAACTCTTGACGGAAATGTAATAAAAATAGTAGTAGAAAATGAAAAGAAAGAAGGAAACTATAAATTACAACTAGAAAAAGTAGATAGCAAAGATAGTAGTAAAAAATTAGAAGGAGCGGAATTTAGTGTAACACTTCCTGGAAAAGCAGCACAAACAATGACAACAAATCCAAGTGGATTAATAGATTTAGGAACAGTAAAAATAACAGACGTAAATACTACAGATACAATAACAATAGAAGAAACAAAAGCCCCAGAAGGATACAATAAAATACTAGGTACAATGACAATAGAAGTAGAAAAACAAGATAAAGATGGTGTATATTCTTTAAAAAATGCAACAATAACTTCAGGACAGGTTAATGGAACAAATCTTATAATAGATGGTAATACTATAAAAATAACAGTTGCAGATGAATTAATTACAGGGAATTATGGATTACAATTAGAAAAAGTAGATAGCAAAGATAATACTGAAAAATTATCAGGAGCAGAATTTAGTGTAACGTTGCCTGGAAAAGAGGCAGAGACTAAAACTACAGACGAAAATGGATTAATAGATTTAGGAACTGTTGAAATAACAAATATAGGAACAAAAGATACAATAACAATAGAAGAGACAAAAGCTCCAAATGGATATAATAAAATATTAGATATAATGACAATAGAAGTAGAGAAACAACTAGTTAATGGAGAATATAAACCGAAATCAGCTACGATAATATCAGGAGAAGTAGCAGGAACAAGTGTAACACTTGATGGAGATATTGTAAAAATAGTTGTAGCAGATGATAAGATAACAGGAAATTATAATTTACAACTAGAAAAAGTAGATATAGAGGATAATACTATAAAACTACCAGGAGCAGAGTTTAGTGTAACTTTTCCAGGAGAAAATGCTAAAACCGTTATAACAGAAGCAAATGGAATTGCTGATTTAGGAACTGTTGAGATAACAGGAATAAATGAAAATGATATAATAACAATAGAAGAAACAAAAGCCCCAGAAAATTATGACCCAATATTAGGAAAAATGACATTAGAAGTAAGTAAAATAGTTGAAGATGGTAAATATATTGCAGAAAGTGTTAATATAACTAGTGGTGGAGTAGAAGGAACAACAGCAACATTAGAAGGAAATACAATAAAGATAGTTGTATCAAATAGAAAGATAAAACAATTTGACTTAGCTTTAAGAAAGTATATATCAAAAGTAAATGATAAAGAATATGATAGAGCACCACAAGTAGATATAACTAACTTAGCAAATGGAACTTCAACAACAGCTATATATAACCATCCAAAGACAGCAGTATCAGTAAAACCAACAGATATAGTTACATACACAATAAGAGTATATAATGAAGGTGAAGCAGATGGATATGCAAATGAAGTAACAGACTTTTTGCCACCAGAATTAGAATTTTTACCAGATAATGAGGTAAACCAAAAATATGAATGGCAACTAGGAGAAGATGGAAGAACAGTAACAACAGACTATTTGTCTAAGGCAAAAGAAACAGAAGATAGACAAAATTTAATAAAAGCTTTTGATGGACAAAACTTAGATTATAAAGAAGTACAAATAGTTTGTAAAATAAAAGATGGGGCAGAAAAAAATAAAAAATTAACAAACTTAGCAGAAATAACAGAAGATTTAAATAATGACCATAAAGATGTACCAGATAGGGATTCTACTCCTGATAATATAGAGCTTCCAAGTGATGAGGATTTACCAGAATACAAAGAAGATGAAATTGACAAAGATTATGTACCAGGTCAAGAAGATGATGATGACTTTGAAAAAATAATAATACAAGAATTTGATTTATCATTAAGAAAATTCATTGTAGCAGTAAGTAATGATGAAAATATAGAAGAAAATGAATTATTAAAAAATGAGGATGGAACATATTCAAGAGAACCTGTAGTAGATACTTCTTTATTAAATACAACTGATGAAAATGGAAATAAGATAACAACAGCAATTTATAATCATACAAAAGAACCAGTTGAAGTAAGACCAAGTGATTATGTAGTATATATGTTAAGAGTCTACAATGAAGGAGAGGTAGATGGATATGCAGCAGAAATAAAAGACCATTTACCACCATATTTAGAGTTTGTAGATAATGAATTTAATAAAGAATATGGATGGTCTGTATCAGAAGATGGAAGAACAGTAACAACAAATTATTTAGGAAGTGATAATGAAGATAATTTAATTAAAGGTGTAACTCAAAATGAAGATGGAAGTTATGAATTATCATATAAAGAAGTTCCTATAATGTGTAAAGTAAATGATAAAGTTCCAACACATGAAAATATAACAAATATAGCAGATATAACAGAATATCAAGATGAGGATAAAAACCCAACAGAAGATAGAGATTCTGAAGAGGATAATGTAGAATTACCAAGTGATGAAGAATTACCAAATTATAAAGATGAAGAAACAGGAGAATATGTACCAGGCCAAGAAGATGATGACGACTTTGAGAAAGTAGTAATAAAAGAGTTTGACTTAGCATTAAGAAAATTCATAACAAAAGTAGAAAACCAAGATATAACAAATAGAATACCAGAAGTTAGTTATGATGCAGAAAATGATAAAATAACATATAATCATACAAAGGACCCAGTACAATTGGTATCAGGAAATGTAGTAATATATACAATAAGAGTATATAATGAAGGAGAAATAAATGGGTATGCAAAAGAAATAACAGATGATATACCAGAAGGACTAGAATTCATACCAGATAATGAAACAAATATAAATTATAGATGGGTAATGTATGATGAAGCAGGAAACGAAACAGATGATGTAAGTCAAGCAGTAACAATAAAAACAGATTACTTATCAAAAGAACAAGAAGAAAACCCAGGAGACAATTTATTACATGCATTTAACCCAAATGAGCCAATAAGTGAAACAAACCCAGAATATAAAGATGTACAAGTAGCATTTAGAGTAACAGAGCCAAATAGTTCAGATAGAATAGTAGTAAACTCAGCACAAATATCAGAAGATAGTGATGAGGATGGAGATGAAGTAGAAGATAAAGATTCAGTACCAGGAGAATGGAATGATGGAGAAGATGACCAAGACAAAGAATATGTAAAACTATTAGAATTTGATTTATCTTTAAGAAAATGGGTAACACAAGCAATAGTAATAGATAAAGATGGAGAGCATGTAACAGAAACAGGACATCAGCCATATGATGACCCAGAACAAATAGTAAAAGTAGATTTATATAGAAAGAGCATAAATGATGTAACAGTAAAATTCAGATACTCTATAAGAGTAACAAATGAGGGAGAAATAGCAGGATATGCAAAAGAGATAACAGATTATGTACCAGAAGGATTAAAATTTGTAGCAGAAGATAATCCAGGATGGACAGATGAAGGAAATAATGTAATTTCAACAAGATTATTAGAAAACACATTATTACAACCAGGAGAATATGCAGATGTAGAAGTAGTGTTAACATGGATAAATGATGAAAACAACATGGGATTAAAAGAAAATACAGCAGAGATATCAGAAGACTACAATGATTATGGAGTACCAGATAAAGACTCAACACCAGATAACAAGAAAGAAGGAGAAGACGATATAGATGATGCACCAGTAATGTTATCAGTAGGAACAGGTAGAGCAAAAGTATACTTTACATTAGGATTTGTAATATTAGTTACAATGGCAGGAGGAGTATTCTTAATTAAAAAATATGTATTATAATATATAAAGAGGTGGCTTTAAAAAGCTATCTCTTTTATGTTATAATATAAATGAAATTATAAAAAAGAGATGATTTTAATGATATTTGTTGCTGGCATACATGGAGTACGGAAAAGATATATTCTTAAAGGATATAGAAGAAAAAACAGGGTTAAAAACATATTCTGCTAGTAAATTAATCGAAGAATATGGAAAAATAAAATTTAAAGAAGATAAGAAAACTAAAAATATAAATGAAAATCAAAATTATTTAATAAATGCAATAAAGACTAAGAATTTATCAGGTGAATATATTTTAAATGGACATTTTTGTTTATTAAATGAAAAAGGAAAAATAGAGAAAATACCAATAGAAACATTTTATAAATTAAATCCTAGTAAAATAATGATTTTAGAGGAAAAGCCAGAAATAATAGTAGCAAGAAGAATGATTAGAGATAATGTAGAAGTTACAGTAGAAGATACAAGAAGGTTTCAAGAAAGTGAAATAGATTATGGAAGAGAAGTTGCGAGAAGTTTAAATATTCCAATTTTTGTTTTTAACCTAAATAGAGAAAAGGAAAAAGCAATTGAATATATAAAAAATTCCCAAAGAGTAAGTAATAAAGATTTAATGGTATAAAATTAATAAGTTATTTGGATTTATAAGTTGATAAATTAACAAATTTGTTGTAAAATATTAAATGTTAGAAGGGAAGGAATATATGGATAAAGAATTGGAAAAGCTAGTAAAAGAAGTAGAAGAAGAAATAAAACCACAATTTGAAGAACTAGATAGAATTTGTGAAATAAACAGTAAAAAAGTATTAGATGCATTTCAAGAATGTGACTTACAAGAAAATCATTTAACATCTTCTACAGGATATGGAATTGACGAGCCAGGAAGAAATAAAATAGAAGAAATATATGCAAAAATATTTAAAGCAGAAGATGCCTTAGTTAGAACACAATTAATATCAGGAACACATGCTTTAACTGTAACTCTATTTGGTCTGTTAAGACCAAAAGATACAATGCTAAGTATAACAGGAGCACCATATGATACATTACAAACAGTAATTGGAATAGGAAATGAAGTAAGTAAAAGTTCATTAAAAGCATTTGATATTAATTATGAACAAATAGAATTAATAAATAATGATTTTGATATAGAAACAATAAAGAAAAGACTTATAAAAAATGATATAAAATTAGTTGAAATTCAAAAATCAAGAGGCTATTCTACGAGAAAAAGTCTTACAAATGATAAAATAGAAAAGGTAATAAAAGCTATAAGAGAAGTAAATAAAAATGTAATTATAATGGTAGATAATTGTTATGGAGAATTTGTAGAAGAAAAAGAACCAATAGAAATAGGTGCAGATATTGCAGTAGGGTCTTTGATGAAAAACTTAGGTGCAGGAATTGCAACATCTGGGGCATATATAGTAGGAAGGAAAGATTTAGTTGAATTATGTGCAGAAAGATTGACAGCACCAGGTATTGGAAAAGAAATAGGACCTTCTTTAAATCAAAATCCATTATTGTTAAAAGGATTATTTTTTGCACCATCAGTTGTAAGAAGTAGTTTAAAAACAGCAATTTTTGCAAGTAGATGTTTAGAAAAATTGGGATATACTGTGGAACCTAAATATAATGAAAAAAGAGGAGATATAGTACAAACATTAAGTTTGGGTTCAGAAGAAAACTTGGTAAAATTCTGCCAAGGAATACAAAAAGGTTCACCAATAGACTCAAATGTACTTCCATATCCGGGAGACATGGGAGGATATGAAGATAAAGTGATAATGGCAGCTGGAACATTTACACAAGGTTCAACAATAGAACTTAGTTGTGATGGACCAATAAGAAAACCCTTTATTGCATATATGCAAGGAGGACTTACATATGAATACGGTAAACTCGGAATACTAAAAGCAATCGAGTTTATGAAAAAATAAGAAAGGAAGAGGAAAGAATGGTTGTTGTAATTGTATTATTAATTTTAATTGTTTTGGTAACAGCAGTTTTAATATTTGGAGGAAGCGCTAGTAGAGAAGAAGAGAGAAAAGAAGAGAAAGAAAGAAAAGAGGCAAAAATACAAGCAAAAAAACAAATAAAAGAAAAAAGAAATAACATTAAAAATACAAATCAAGAATATGTAGATTTATTTAAAGAAATCCAAAAAGATGATAATGAAAACAACGAAGAAGAACAAAAAGAAGAAAAAATAGAAGATACAGAAGAAAGTAAAGAAGATTTAAGTGAAATATTAGATGAAGACAAAGAAGATGATGAAGAATTAAATTTGTCTGACGAATTTGATGCTGATAGTATGTTTGATAATATTGAAGAAGAGGAAGAAAAAGGAAAAGAACTTCCATATCTAAATGGTGATGAGCAAGAAGACGAAGATAATGAAGATGAAGAATTAGAAGAAAAAATTGAAGAAGTAGAAAGTAAAAGAGAAGAAGAAAAAGAAAATGATGATAGTGGAGTTATAGAATGGTTGCTACCAGATAAAGAAGAGGATAAAGAAGAAAAAACTAAAAAGAAAACAGTAAAAAAAGAAGAAAAGAAAAAAGATGCTATAAATGATGAATTAGATAGATATATGAAAGAAGCACAAGCAAGTAATATAGGATATTTAAATGGCGATGAAGAAGAGGAAGAAAAAGAAGAAACAAAGAAAACAACAAGAAAAAGAACATCAACAAAACAAGGAACTTCTAAAAAGACAAGTACGGCAAAAAAATCAACATCAACCAAAAAAGAAACTACTAAAGAAGAACCTAAAACAACAAAGAAATCATCAACAAAATCTACAACAAAATCTACAACAAAGAAAACAACAACCAAGAAAAAAACATCAACTGAAGCACCTAAAAAAGGAACAACAAGAAAAACAACAAAAAAGACAACTAAGAAAGATGAATAATAGAGAAAGGGTTTAAAATGAAAATAGTAGTAATTGGCGGTGGACCAGCAGGCATGATGGCTGCGATAACTGCAAGTAAAGAAAATAACAAAGTAATTTTAATAGAGAAGATGCAATCTTTAGGAAGAAAATTGCTAATAACAGGAAAAGGAAGATGTAATATAACATCTTCTTTACCTATGGAAGAATTTATAAAAAATACACCAGGGAATGGAAAATTTTTATATAGTTGTTTTCAAAGATTTACTAATAAAGATATTATTAGGTTTTTAAAAGAAGAAGGATTAGATGTAAAAGAAGAAAGAGGAAATAGAATATTTCCTGTAACAGACCATTCACAAGATGTACTAAAATGTTTTACAAAAAAATTAAAAGAAAACAAAGTAGAAATACATTATAACGAGAGTGTTAAAGAGATTTTGTATGAAGAAAAAGATGGAGAAAAAGTAGCAATAGGAGTAGTTACAAATCATGGAAAGATTTTAGCGGATAAAATTATATTAGCAACAGGAGGAAAAAGTTATCCATTGACAGGTTCAACAGGAGACGGATATGAATTAGCAAAAAGATTAGGACATACAATAGTAGAAATAAAACCATCTTTAGTTCCATTAGAAATATATCAAAAAGATATATGTAGAAAAATGCAAGGGCTAAGTTTAAGAAATGTATCAATTAAAATAAAAGACGAAAATAAAACTATATATGAAGATTTTGGAGAAATGTTATTTACCCATTTTGGGGTATCAGGACCAATAATATTAAGTGCTTCAAGTATTATCACAAGATATAAAAACATAGAAGAAAAATTTAAAAATAGAAAAATTAAATTAATAATTGATTTTAAACCAGCATTATCAGAACAAAAATTAGAAGCAAGAATATTAAGAGATTTTAATGAATTAAAAAATAAACAATTTAAAAATAGCTTAGATAAATTATTACCGCAAAAATTAATACCTGTAGTAATAAAATTAAGTGGAATAGATGAAAATAAAAAAGTAAATGAAATAACGAAAGAAGAAAGAAAAAGTTTATTACATATATTAAAAGAGTTTACATTAGACATAAAAGAATTTAGACCAATAGAAGAAGCGATTATTACAAGAGGAGGAATATCAACAAAAGAGATAAATCCTAAAACTATGGAATCAAAAATTGTTAAAAATTTATATTTTGCAGGAGAAATAATTGATGTAGATAGTTATACAGGAGGATTTAATTTACAGATTGCATATTCAACAGGATATGTTGCAGGATTGTCTTAAGCAATCCTGTCTTTTAAAATAGGAGAAATTATTATGAATGAATTTATAACAATAAAAGAAAATTCAAATGCCCAAATTACTGAAAAGAAATCTAAATTTATAGCAAATCTTTTTTATGTGGAAAGTATCAAAGAAGCAGAAGAAATAATAGAAAAAACAAAGAAAAAATATTTTGATGCAAAACATAATTGTATAGCTTATAGAATTATGGAAAATGAGCAAATAGTAGAAAGATTTAGTGATGACGGAGAACCTTCAGGAACAGCTGGAGCTCCTATGCTTAATATTTTACAAAAAAACAATTTGATTAATGTATTAATAATAGTAACAAGATATTTTGGAGGTATATTATTAGGAACAGGTGGGTTAGTAAAAGCATATTCAAATAGTTTATTACTTGCACTTGAAAATACAACTAAAGTAATAAAATGTATGGGAGAAGAATTGGAAGTTTCTTTAGAATACAGTCAATTTGAAAGTTTTAAATACTATTGTAAAATTAATGATATAAATATAGTAGATGTAAATTATAAAGAAAATATTATTTGTAAAATAGAACTAGAAACAATAAAAAAAGATAAATTGTTAGATGATTTTAAGACAAAAAAGATAAATTTAAGTAATATAGAAGAACTAAATAAAAAATTAATAGCAAAAAGCATATAAAAAAGTGACTTTTATAAAATATTGGAAAAATTTTCCAAAAAGTATTGAAAAATAATTGTTAAAGTATTAAAATGAAACTGTAAAATATTTACAGTTTTTATTTTTTAGGAGGAGAAATATGGAAGAAAAAATTTCTGTATTGATTGCAGATGACAATCAAGAATTTAGTCATACTTTAACGAATTATATTAATTCACAAGAAGACATGGAAGTTGTAGGTTCAGCAAAAGATGGAAATGAAGCAATAGATATGATTAATATTAAAAATCCAGATGTTGTATTATTAGATGTTATTATGCCTCACCTTGATGGAATAGGTGTTTTAGAAAAAGTTAGAACAATGACTAACAAACCAATTTGTATTATGTTATCAGCAGTAGGGCAAGACAAGATTACTCAAAAAGCAATTGCATTAGGAGCTGAGTATTATGTAGTAAAACCATTTGATATTGAAGTGCTAATAAAAAGGATAAGAGAAATAAGATTTTATAAGCCACAAGATAATAATAATTTTATTACCAAAAATACTCAACAATCATACATAGAAATAGCAGAAGGAGGAGATAAAGAACAAAATTTAGAAGCATTAGTTACTAATCTTATTCATGAAGTTGGAGTACCTGCTCATATAAAAGGTTACCAATATTTAAGAGAAGCTATAATGATGGTTGTAAAAGATATTGATGTAATAAATCAAATAACTAAAAGTTTATATCCACAAATTGCTTATAAATTTAATACTACACCATCAAGAGTAGAACGTGCAATAAGGCATGCAATAGAAGTAGCATGGGGAAGAGGAGACCAAAAAATGGTTGAAAAAATTTTTGGATATACTATATCAGCATCTAAAGGAAAACCAACAAATTCAGAATTTATAGCAATGATTGCTGATAAATTAAGGTTAGAATTAAAAAGTGCATAACATAGTAAAAAACACCACATTATGCTTTAATAAGCTGTTGTGGTGTTGTATTATTATAAATTTCCATTCATTTTTTTCCAGAAAGGGTTTACAACATAATAAAATGGGTTAGTTTTGGAAACAGTCCCATATTCGAAATTAAAATTTTTAATCTCTTTTTCTATTATAGCTAGTATTTCATTAGGATTATTGCCAATATCGATTGTGTAATGTTTACGTGGAATATTATTAGGATTTAGTTCTTCAGTAAAGCACATTTTATAATATCCATTGCTTAACATTCTAATAGAAATACCATAATATTTTTTTACCATTGGATGAAATGCACTAATACATAAAGAATAAATATTTCTTGTACCACCTTCCCAAACGGAATAATTATATTTTTTAGAAAGACTACAAACAGAATCTGTTAAAGATTCAAAAGATTTTTCAAGTAATATATGCTTATCATCTAAGTATTTTCCATTAGGATGTTTTTTATCAAATGTATCCAAATGCATTTTATACGTTCCTGTAATAGTAGAAATATTCTCATAAGGATGGCCAAAATGGTAGGAAGTTCTACCTACTTTTAAATTCCAAAATTTGTATAGGGCATGGTCTGTTACAATATTTCTATTCTTTAGTTCATTTATAAATGATTTATGATATATTCTTTCATATTCTTCTAAAGCACGAATTTTAAAAAATGTATTATACAAAGGAGAATGAAAAGATTTTATCCAGTCCCACATAAATTTACTATCTTCTACATTAGGTGCTTCTTCATGACATTGAGAACATAATAATACTAAATTATTTGGTTCATCTTTTCCACCTAGTGAATCAGGGATAATATGACAACGATAAAGTTTTCTTTTATATCCACATCTCCAACAGACTTGGTTAGCTTCTGACCAATCAAAATTTAAATCACATTCATCCATATATTGCATCCAGTAATTGATAATATCTTTTGGTTTAGTATTAATTGGTTTACGCTTATTACTCATAGAATTAATTACCTCTTTTTAAAATATAAATTTTACTAAATTTTTTGAACTTTTTAATTATTATAGCTATAAATTTCAAAATTTGTCAATAAATTACATAAACTAAAAATATTGAAAAATGTTGAAAAATATGTTAAAATGAAAAATTGATATAGAAGGAAGGTAAAATAAAATGGATAGATATTCAAAAATATTAGATAAAGATAAAAGAGAAATAGTATTATTAATAGGAAATGGTTGCAAATGGCAAAAATGTAAATTTTGTAATTATTATTTGGATAGAACAAAAGATGAAGAAAAACAATTAAAAATAAACAAAGAGGCTTTATCAAAAGTTACAGGAGAGTTCGGAGTATTAGAAGCAATAAACTCACGGAAGTGTTTTTGAATTAAATGAAAAAAGTAAAAAGGAATTATTAGATACTTGTTTAAAAAAGAATATAAAAAGGTTAATAATAGAAAGCCATTATATGTATAAAAACAGAATAAAGGAATTTAGAAAAGAATGTAAAGAACTAGGAATAACATTGAAAACAAAAGGCGGATTAGAGACATTTGATGCAGATTTTAGAGAAAATGTAATGAATAAAGGCTTTGGAAATCCATCATTAGAAGAATTAAAAGAAACATTTGACGAAATAAACTTACTAGTTGGTGTAAAAGGACAAAATATAGAACAGGTAGAAAAAGATATAGAATTGGGTTTAGAAAACTTTGAAAGAGTATGTGTTAATCTATATAAAGAAATGGATGATATAATGGAAGGTGACGAAAATCTAAAAAAAGAATTTATGGATAAGTTATATGATAAATATAAAGATAATGATAGAGTAGATATATTAGTAGAAAATACCGATTTTGGAGTAGGAGACTAAATAAAAATTAAAGGATATTTATTGTATTTTTAGTTTTGGATTAGAACGAAAAACAAAAGATTGAAATTTGATATTAATTAAGACCTACAATTATTGACAAATATTGACATAAGTTTGACTATTTTAACCAATTATGCTATAATTGTATATGGAAGGAGGGGATAATAATGAGTATGAAAAGTAGTAAAATAATTGCAATAATATTAGTACTTGTTATGTTATTAGGAATGTTATGTACAGTATCATATGCTGGATTTATAGATGGAGTATTAGGAGAAAGTGGATCGGCACCAGCGCCACCTACACCACCAGATGCACCACCTACAACTATACCATCAACCCCATCAACTCCATCAGAACCCTCTGGAGATGCAACACCTGCTATTCCAGTAGAAACAATTACATGTTATACATCAATTTCGGGAAATGTATATGAAGATTTAGGTTATATAAGTATAGGAACTAGTGGAGCAGATGATGAGAGGTCAAGTAAAGCTATTGAGGGAATTACAGTAAGATTAAAACAAAATGGAAAAGTTGTGCAAACAACAAAAACAGATGAAAATGGAAATTATAGTTTCCATCCAGCAGCAGGAACATATTCAGTAGACTTTGTATATGGTGATCTTACTGGTGTGGATATGAATAATAAGAGTTTGGTACAAAATGCATTAAAATATAATGGACAAGATTATTTTGTAGCAAGTGTGCCAGGCGGATTCGAAACAGGAGAATCAGGAGGATACATGGATTCTCAAACAATAGAAATACAACAAAGTGGAAAAGGATGTTTACAATTATATATAGCATTAGACTGTTCATACAGTATGCGTTCAACTATGGTAGAATATAATGGAAAAACTCAAAGTAGATTAGCAGTAGTTGTAGACTCAGCAAAACAACTTTGTTCATCATTAATAAATAGTGGTGACAATATTTATGTAGGATTAATATTCTTCTCTGGTACTAATTACAGAGCAGTATCATTAACAAAAAATCTTGATTTGTTAAATCAAGCTTTAGATGATATAAATAGTAATGGTTGGTACACAGCTAATACAAATATAGTAGGAGCTTTGGATAAGGGTTATATATCATTTGCAAATAATGGAGAGGATTCAAATAGATATATAACAATATTATCAGATGGTGTTCCAACATCAGATGGTAATACTCAAACATATTATCAAGATTCAGAGGACGAAGTATATAGAAAATTGGATATTATATCTCAAAGTACTATAGACAAATTAGAAGAATTAAAAAGTAATGGAGTAAATATAATTTCTTTAATAACAAAATCAGAAGATGAAGAAGAAAATCGATATGTACAAAATATCTTTAAACATTCAACAGTATTTGAGAATATAGAAGATGGTTATAAGACAGTAGATATAATAAAAGAAGAGTTAAAAGATTATATAATATCACATACAGGTGAAAAACATTATTCTTCAAGTAGTCAAGTATTAGCGGGATATGAAGATTCAGCTAGAAGACAAGAAGTAGATTCAAACTTTGATAGAATGAATTATGATAATACAATAGATTTTGAACAAATAAATAATTATGATTCTGTAGAAAAGGCACAAGAATTAAGCGAAAAAACTTGGATTAATGTAGAAGGTGGACAAAATTATTCAATTACATCAGTACCAAGTCCAAGTAGAATAGAAGTAACAGAAAAAGACCCTGAAACAGGAGAACAAAAAGTAGTAAAAATAATACAATATGTAGAAACAGGATATACTAACCAAAACTTAGTATTAGCAAGAAGACCAGGATTTGCATTAGCTACAAAGATAACAGCTACAGGATTAAGATTTATATTACAAAATGGTCAGACAATAAATACACAAACAAGAGAACCTGGCTCAGACTTCCCAATTGTTGGTACATTGGATAAAGAACTTTCATATGGTACAACAGTTCAAATTGAATATACAATAAGTATAAAGAACGATTCATCTATGCAATGTAATTATCTAGAATTAATGAATTACTTACCAGAAAAATTTACATATGACCCAGGAATATCATTAATTACAGCAGATGGAAAAAATGGAGACTATGGTTGGGAAGCTGTATCATTAGAAGACTTACGTGATGAAAACTTAATAACACAAGAAACAGTGGATAAATTTGATAAAAATATAGCATTAAGAATAACATTAGATAATGCAGGAAAAGGTGAAGATGGCTTCTATATAGCACCAGGTGGAGAATATGAAATAAAATATGTTGTAAGTAGAATTATAGGTAGCTTAGATGATATAGAAAACCCAGATTTTGGAATCGCATCAGAAGTATTAACATATCAAGACCAAGCAAATAGAAGGATGTTATATACAGTAGGAGCAAGTGCAGAACAACAATACTTAGGAGTTTATCCAGGAGATAGTAAAGATATGGACTATTCAGATAAGAGTACAAACGAAGTAATTATTATCCCTCCAACAGGAGATGAAAAATTTACAACAAAAATTTCCGAAATTTTAACAACTTCATTATTAACACCTATAATAGAAAAGATAATATTTTAATAAAAAAGGAGTGGAAATATATATTTCTACTCCTTTAACAATAAAAGACCAGCTAAGCATATGCTTAAGCTGTTTTTTTTCGAAAAAGTTAGAACAATCTCAAAAGATTCCTGTAATATGTCCCTGAAATTTTAATAAAATGAAATTTCAAGAACAGAATGATAAATGTCTTCCTTTTTACCTTTATTTTCATTGAACCCTTTTCCGATAAATCCTTTTACCCTAGACATTTGTCTATCCTTTCTGTAAAAAAATGCATAGGTATAATTATTAATATTGGATTCTTCGTATATCATTCATTTGCATAATTTGCAAATGAAATAGAAGATATTAGTATAGCCTTGAAAAAAATGGAAATAATAATATTAATACATAAATTTAAGGAGGTACACAAATGAATCAAAGTGGATTAAAAAATATGGTTGTTTTAAAAAATTTACCATCAAATCTTATAGAAGAAGCTATTATTGTTTTAAAATCCAATATGAATGTTAAGCAAATAGAAAAGATAGATAAAAATAAACTAAAAGAAGAGTCTAAAGAAAAAGTAAAAGAAAGAGATTATATACAAAAAGAAGCGGAAATGTTAATTTGTAATTATATAAGAAGATTAGAAGATAGAAAAAAAGAAAAAATTGAAAATAAAAAACAAGAAAATAAAAAATATATGAAATTAAAAAAATATTCTATTATTGCAACCGTATTGTTAGTAATAGAAGCAATATTATTAATAATTAAATAATGAATAAAATACCTTTTCTAAACATATAGTTTAAAAGAAAAACCAAGGAAGAGGTGTTTTTTTATGGAAAGAACAATGTCTGTAGAAGAAAAAATTAGACGAGCTGAAGAAATATATGAAAGAAGAAAACAAGGAAATAACAGACCAATAACAAGTGTTAATGTAAATAAAGAAAAAGAAAAGAAGGATATAAAATTACTAAAAAAGATGATTATACAAATATTAATATGTATATCTCTTTATTTAGTTGTTTATACTATACAAAATAGTAGAGCTGTTTTTTCTGAAGATTTTGTAAATAAAGTAAATCAAATTTTATCATATGATACGAATTTTGGCGAAGTTTTTGGTAATTTAAAAAATCAAATACAAGGTATATTTAATAAACAAGAAAATACAAATACTGAGGAGGTAGAAAACACAGAAAATGCAATTGGCGGGGCTGAAGAGGAGGTAATTCAAGAAAATACAACACAAGAAGAACCAAAACAACAATTATCACAAACAGAACAAGATATAGAAACAGTAAAAAATACAACAAGTTTTATAAAACCAATTGAAGGAACAATTACTTCAAAATATGGACAAAGAGACCCAACTACACCTACAGTTCCTAAAAATCACACAGGTACAGATATTGCAGCGAATTTAGGAACAAAAATAAAATCAGCTACTGATGGAGAAGTTGTTCTTGCATCAGAAGAAGGAGATTATGGGAAACATTTAAAAATCCAAATAGGAGAAGTAAGTATTATATATGCTCATTGTAATAATTTGTATGTAAAACAAGGTGATATTGTAAAACAAGGACAAGAAATTGCAGAAGTAGGGTCAACAGGAAATTCAACACGGACCACATTTACATTTTGAAATAAGATGTTTTGAAAGAACAGTAGACCCACAAAGTATTTTAGATTTATAAAGGAGAGTTAAAAATGCAATTTAAAGTAGATTTAAAGATATTCTTGTTTTTGATTTTATTCTATTTTACAAATCAGGTTGAAACTTATGTATTAATACTTGTTTTTGCTATAATACATGAATTAGGACATTTAGTGGCTGGTTTGGCATTAGGAATGAAGCCTAAAAGGTTGGAATTAAAACCCTACGGGGTAAGTATTTCTTTTAAAATAGAGCCAAAAGATTATAATAGAAAATTGTTAAAAGGAAATATACTAGAGATAAAAAAGATAATTGTAGCATTAGCTGGTCCGTTAACTAATTTAATAATTATATTTATTACATTACAATTAAATGTAAATATATTTTTAGGTATGATGATTGTATATGCTAATTTATTGCTTGCAATATTTAATTTATTTACTATTTATCCTTTAGATGGTGGAAGAATTTTAAAAAGTTTTTTACATATAATATTTGGAAAAAGAAAGGCAGAAATGTATGTTAATTATATTTCTTTGGTTAGTTTAGTTATTTTAACTTTTGTTTCAAGTATAGGAGTTTTCTATTTAGAAAATATAGCAATATTTTTAGTAGTATTAGTACTTTGGATAATGTACATTAGAGAAGATATAATTTATAGAAGAAAAAATAAAATTTATAATTTAGTAGAAAAAAGTATTGAAATCGACACAGATTAATAGTAAACTAATACTAAAGAAATAAAGGAGAAATGCAAAGGATGAAAAGAATATTAAAAAATCAAAATGGTGTCACTTTGACATCGCTTGTAATAGCAGTCGCGGTAATACTTATTTTAACAGGTACAGTAATTGTAAATGTTACAGGAAATTTAAAAATGGAAAAATTAAGGAACATGCAAGCTGATATTGAAAATTTAAGAGATAAAGTATCTACTTATTATGCTCAATATGGTAAAATTCCAGCTGATACAAGTATAGAATATACTAATATAAATGGTTTGCAAAGTGCTGGTGTAATAAGTGAAGTAGCAGATACAGGAAAATTTTATGTGCTTGATTTATCAGCAATGGAGAATGTAACTTTAAATTATGGAAAAGATTATGAGAAAATAAGAAACAGAGAAGCAACAACAGAAGAACAAATAAATAGCTTAACAGATTTATATATAATAAATGAAACAAGTCATAATATATTCTATGTAGATGGAATAGAGCTAGATGGAGATAGGTATTATACAGATTATACAGCAGATGATGCAGATAAAGCATATGTAGGTTTAAGATATGTGGATAATGTGGAAATCCCAGATGGATTTTATTATGTAGGTGGAACAAAAGATACAGGTCTTGTTATTTCAAGTGAACAAGGTGATGATTTAGATAATTCTAAAGGTGGAAATCAATTTGTATGGATACCTGTAGAAGATGCATCTGATTATGTTAGAAATACTACATATGCTGATACAAATGTTTCAAAGGCAGCATATACGGATACAGGGTATTTACCAGAGAATTTACAACCACAAATACCAGAAGGAGTAACTGACCAAGAAGCAGGAGAATATAATGAAGAAGCTGAAAGACAAGCAGTAATAAAAGCGGGAGGATTTTTTGTTTCAAGGTTTGAAGCTGGAAAAGAAGGAACAGATACATTAGTAAGTAAAAAAGGAGCAACAGTATATACTGGTATTTCACAAGAAGATAGCAAAACGAAAGCAAAAAATTTTATAAATAATGATAATGTAAAAAGTGCATTATGTTCAGGAATACAATGGGATATGGTGATGGCATTTATAACAGCAAACGATAAATCGTATAATGTAACAGAAGCCACAGAAAATTCGCATAATGGTTCAGAACCAGCAAAATCTGGAGCAAATCCAGAAGATAAGGCATGTAATATATATGATTTAGAAGGAAATTGTTATGAATATGTAGCAGAGAAGAACTCTTACAGAACGAGCCAACAGTTTGTTATGTTTGGAGGCAATTACAACGTTGCCCATCCAGCCTCTTACCGTAGTTGTACCGATGGCGGTGCCTACACTGACCATTCTTTCCGTTTTGTACTTTATGTAATACCACGTGATAATTGGTCACCAACATATGATGAAACAGCAACATATACAGATAAAAATGGGGATACAGCAACAATACCACAAGGATTTTCAGTAAGTAGAAAAGTAAACGAAAATACAATAAATGATGGACTAGTAGTAAAAGATGAGAATAATAACGAATTTGTATGGATACCAGTAGAGACTGCAGTAGCTAGTTCAGAAGAAAATGGAACAAGTAATAAGGCAATGGCAATAAAAAATGGAGAAAATTATAGAGGATTATTATATGATTTTACAAATAGTGGTTCAACTGTAAAAGAAGGATGTACAACTACTCCAAATAGCAATAGAGAACCTGAATTTATAACTGGATATGATAATAATACAGGATATAATAATGGATTATTTACGGAAGCAAGTTTACAACAAGAATATAATAAAATGATAGAAAGTGTTAATAAATATCATGGATTTTATGTTGGAAGGTATGAACTTGGATTAGACGGGACAAAACCAGTTAGTCAAAAAGCTAAAAGTGGAATAGTAACAGCAGATGCAAGTAATTCAAATACTCAAAGATGGTATGGCTTATATAGTAAGTGTAAAGAATTTGCACCAGAAGAAAGTGAAGAATCAGTAGTAAGTAGCATGATATGGGGAAGTCAATATGATGCAATGATGAATTGGATGAAAGAAATAAATGAAGATGTGATTTCACCAAATATTTATAAAGTAAATGAGAATACAGAGACTGGAACTAATGAAAATGATATAATAAAAAATATATTTGATTTATATGGAGGTCATAGAGAATGGACTTTAGAAGCAAATAACACAGTAAATCGTGTAAGTAGAGGAGGTAAATCAGGCAGCAGAGATGCGATTAGCAGTCGTAATGATTTTACTCCAGAAACTATTAATAATGGTGGTTCAAGCCGTTTAACTTTATATATAAAGTAGTAACTACAATATACTAACATTTATTTTTAACACATTTAGGCGAAAATCAGGAAGATAATTCTAAGGAAGCTTAGATAGTCTACCTGATTTTTGTTTTTATAAAAAATAAGTTTTAATTATAATTAGAGAAATGAAAAAATTCAAAATATAATTTAATATAAAAGATAAAAATAGAAATTATTAATATTAGTTTGTAATTTCCTTATTTCCCTAAATGTATAAGACTTTGTAAAGAAATTGTAACATTTTAGAAATATTTTTGTTATTTTCGTATAAAATTCATTGACTTTTTAGCGTTTTCGTTATAATATATAACTATTAAAAATGTGTTTTTAAAATCCTAAGGAGGAAAATTATGGGAGAAGTAATAGTTATAACATCAGGAAAAGGCGGGGTAGGAAAAACAACAACAACAGCAAATTTAGGTTCAAGTTTAGCACTAGAAGGAAAAAAAGTAGCATTAGTAGATACAGATATAGGACTTAGAAACCTAGATGTAGTAATGGGATTAGAAAATAGAATAGTATATGACATAGTAGATGTTGTTGAAGGAAAATGTAAATTAAGACAAGCCTTAATAAAAGATAAAAGATTTAAAGAATTATACCTACTACCAGCAGCCCAAACAAGAGATAAAAGCGCAGTGAATGAAGAACAAATGAGAGAATTAGTAGGAAAATTAAAAGAAGAATTTGACTACATATTAATAGATTGCCCAGCAGGAATAGAACAAGGATTTAAAAATGCTATTGCAGGAGCTGACCGAGCAATTGTTGTAACAACAGCAGAGATATCAGCAATAAGAGATGCTGATAGAATTATAGGACTTTTAGAATCATCAGAAATAAAAAATCCGGAATTAGTTATTAATAGAATAAGACCTAATATGGTAAAAAAAGGAGAAATGATGGATGTAGATGATATTGTTGACCTTTTATCAATAGACTTAATAGGTGTAGTACCAGATGATGAATATATAATTACACAAACAAATAAAGGTGAACCAGTAATACAAAATAAAAAAGCACCATCAGGAAAAGCTTATATAGAAATAGCCAAAAGAATATTAGGAGAAAAAATAGAAGTAACAATTCCAGGAAGAGAAAAAGGATTTTTTGCAAAAATAAAAAGACTATTTAAAAGAGATTAACAATATGGGGGTAGTTAGGAATAATGTTTGAAAACATATTAAAGTTTTTTAAGAGAAAAAATAAAAAAGAAAATACAAATACATCTAATTCTAAAGATACAGCAAAAGAAAGATTACATTTAGTCTTAATGCAAGATAGAGCTAATGTATCAGCAGATTTCTTAGAGTTAATGAAACAAGAAATTATAGAGGTAATAAAAAAATATATAGATGTAGATGAAAGTGCCATAGATGTTAGATTAACTAATAAAGAAAATAGTGATGGAACAAATGGTGCGCCAGCTTTATATGCAAACATTCCGATATTAAATATAAAAAATGAAGCAAGAAAAGTAGAAAAGAAAAAAGAAACAGAAAAACAAGAAGATATAAAGCAAGAGGAAAAAGTAGAAAATAGTAAAGAAAGCGAAGACAAAAAAGAAGCAACAGAAGAAGAAAAAGAAAGAGAAATAGAAGAAAAAGTAGAAGAAGCTGAAAATATAATAGAAGAAGCAAAAACAGAAGAGAAAAAAGAAGAAAACGAAGAAAAAGCTATAAATGATGACAAGCAGAAAGATGAAGAAGCAAAAGAAAAAATTAAATCAGAAAATAAAGAGTAAAAGAGTGGTTTAATGAGAAAAAGAGAATTAAAAAATATAGAATGGAGTATATTGATAATTGCAATTGTCCTATGTATTATAGGATTAGTTGCATTATTTTCTGCAACGCAGGAAACAGAACATGATGAATTTAATAAACAATGTATATGGTTTGTAGTAAGTTTAATAATAATGCTAGGTGTAATGCTAATAGATTATGAAACATTAGTAAAAATGTCACCAATATTTTATGGATTGTTTATAGTGTTGTTGATAGGAGTACTATTTACACCAGAAATAAATGGAGCGACAAGTTGGTTTGATATTGGATTTTTCTCATTCCAGCCGGGAGAATTTGCTAAAATATTTGTAATATTATTTTTAGCGATGGCGATAACTAAAATACAAGAAAGAGGAAAAGGAGAAATAAATAGGCCAACAAGACTTTTAGTATTACTTGCAATATTAGGAGTTCCAGTATTATTGATTGTAAAACAACCAGACTTAGGAACAGCAGCAGCATTTGTAGTAGCAGCAGCATTAATGGTAATTTCTGCAGGAATAGATAAAAGATATATAATAGCAACAATAATATTAGTAGTGGTATCAGTTCCAATTGTTTATAACTTTTTATTACCAGAACATGCAAAGTCAAGAATAGATATATTCTTAAACCCAGAATCAGACCCAAGAGGGGCAGGGTATAATATAATCCAATCAAAACTAGCAATAGGAGCAGGTGGATTAACAGGAATGGGGCTATTAAAAGGAAATCAAACACAATTAGGATTCTTATACCCAAAAACAACAGATTTTATATATGCCGTAATTGGTGAAGAAATGGGATTTATAATAGCAGGAGCGGTAATAATACTGTATGTAGTACTGATAACTAAGTGTATATATGTAGCCAAAACAGCAAAAGATGAAGCAGGGTCATTAATAGCAATAGGAATTACAGGAGTATTTCTATTCCATGTATTAGAAAATATAGGAATGGTAATGGGATTATTACCAATAACAGGAGTTCCACTTCCATTTGTAAGTTATGGTGGAAGTTCATTAATTACAAACTTTATTTGTATAGGAATTTTATTGAATATAAGTAGTAAAAGACAAAAAACAATATTTGTAAAATAATATGTCTAATTAGGGACATTATATGAGGAGAAGATATGTACTTACATAAATTAAAAATAGGAAATGTAGAATTAGAAAATAATTTAATATTAGCTCCAATGGCAGGTGTAACTAACCTGCCATTTAGAATTATATGTAAAGAACAAGGAGCAGGAATGGTCTGTACAGAAATGGCAAGCAGTAGAGCAATGTTTCATAACGATAAAAAGACAAAAAGATTATTTAATACAGAAGGAGAAAAAAGACCAATAAGTTTCCAAGTATTTGGAAGTGATGAAGAAGGCTTAGGGTATGCTGCAAGATATATGAGTGAATTTGCAGATATAATAGATATAAATATGGGATGTCCAGCACCTAAGGTTGTAAAAAATGGAGATGGAAGTAAACTTCTTTGTGATTTAGAAAAAGCTAAGAAAATGATGGAAGCAGTAGTTAAAAACTCAAAAGTACCAGTAACAGTAAAAATAAGAAAAGGATGGGATAAGGAACATATTGTGGCTGTTCAAGTAGCTAAAATTGCAGAAGAAGTAGGAATTTCAGCAATAACTGTACATGGAAGAACAAGAAGTGAATTCTATTCAGGAAAAGCAGATTGGGATATTATAAGAAAAGTAAAAGAAAGTGTAAATATACCTGTAATAGGAAATGGAGATATTATAGACGAAGAGTCAGCATATAAAATGTTTGAAACTACTGGTGTAGATGGAATAATGATAGGAAGAGGAACTTTTGGAAATCCATGGATATTTAGAGAAATAAAATATTTTTTAGAAACAGGAAAAAAAGTAGAAAAACCATCAAATGAAGAAAAATTAGAAGTTATGAAAAAGCATATTGATTTAGCAGTAAAGGGAAAAGGAGAAGTTGCCATAAAAGAATTAAGAAAACATATAGCATGGTATACTAAAAACCTAAAGAATTCTAGTGAATTTAGAAATTCAATAAATAAAATAGAAACAAAAGAAGAATTACTAAAAACATTAGATGAATATTTTAAAACTTTATAGAATAAGAAATAATAGTAGATTAATTTCTACTATTATTTTTTAAGAGGTGACTTTTTTGAGAAATAAAAAAATTATAATAATAGGAAGTTTAATTTTTGTAATTGTAATATTTATTTTTTTTATAATTTTTTATTTAGATACGGCTAAAAATTTTAAAATTGGAAATAATATTACTAGTCAAGAATTAGTAAATAAAATTTTAAAAATAAATTCTTATGAAGCAACAATAGAAGTAGATATAAAAAGTAATAAAAATGAAAATAAATATGTAATAAAACAAAAATATAATGGACAAAATGAAAATTCACAAGAAGTTTTAGAACCAACGAATATAGCAGGAGTAAAAATAATAAAAAAAGGAAATACTTTAACAATAGAAAATACAAATTTGAATCTAGTATCTATGTTTGAAAATTATCAATATTTATCAAGTGATCAACTAGATTTAAGTACTTTTATAGAAGATTATAAAAATGATAGTAAATCAAGTTATGGTGAAACTAGAGAACAATTAGTAATGAGAACAACAAACGAACAGAAATTAATAAAATCCTTGTACATAAATAAAAATACTAATAAACCAGAAAAAATGGAAATAGAAGATGCTAACAAAAAAATGGCTGTTTACATATTATATAGAGAGGTAAATGTAAATAGCTAAACTATTTCTTTACTTCTTAAGAATGAAGCAACTATAATTCTTGACAATATAAGTGATATTAGGAGTGAAGGATATGCAAATAAGAAGAGGCGATATGTTTTATGCAGATTTAAGTCCTGTAGTTGGTTCAGAACAAGGAGGAATTAGACCTGTACTAATAATTCAAAATGACGTGGGGAATAAATATAGTCCAACAGTCATTGCAGCAGCAATAACGTCTCAGACAGGAAAAACAAAATTGCCAACACATATAGAAATTGATTCTTCTTCATGTGGTTTAAAGAGTAATTCTGTTGTGCTTGCAGAACAGATTAGGACAATAGATAAGAGTAGACTAAAAGAAAGAATAGGTCATATAGATGATGAAAAAATAATAGACCAAGTAAATAATGCACTTGGAGTAAGTTTTGGACTAGACGAATAAAGGATAAAAGGAAACAAATTTATTTTGTTTCCTTATACTTTTAATTTTTTAATAATTTTAATTTCATGATATAAATTATCAATAATAGCTTTTCTAGTATCATAAGCTTTTTGATATTCTTCATATATTGATTTATAGTTTTCTGGAGTTTCATTATTTTTAAATAAAATTTTCATACCTTCTAAATAGTAGTTTTTATCTTTTTCTTTTTTGGCTTTTTGTCTGGCAATATCATATTTTTCAATTTGTCTTAATCTCTTTATTTCATCACTTAATTCAGTAATGTAACTTTGAGTAAGAAAAATTTCATATTCAATATCTTCAATAACAACTTTAAATAAAACTCTTACAATTGCAGCATTATTTTTACCTAGTTTTGCGTTTTCACCAACAACTGATAAAGCAGCTGATTTTTGAACTGGTTCATGAGGCTTAGTGTTTTCAATTAATATTTTTAAAGTATCAGAAATACCAATATGTGATTTGTATTGACGTTTACTTACAATTGCATCATATTCATCAGCAACACGAATAATCTGAGCTTCATAAGGAATGTCTTTTTTAGTTAATCCTTGTGGATATCCAGAACCATCTAAAGCTTCATGATGGTAATAAGGACCAGCTGCATATGGTCTTAATTTTAAATCTTCCATACACATTTTATAACCTATAGTAGTATGAGTTTTCATAATTTCAAATTCTTCATCTGTAAGCTTACCGGGTTTTTGTAATATTGCTGGTGGAATAAATTGTTTACCAATATCATGTAAATATGCACATATAGTACAATATTCAGTAAAACCTTTATTACAGTGAAGGTGTTCACATAATCTACAAGTTAAATCACCAACATTTTCACAATGCTTTCTAGTAAAAGCATCTAATCTATCAAGCATATTTAATTGATAACGCATTGTTTTATCTAAATTATAAGATTTTAAACTTGTCCTATCATAAAAATCAAATGTTTCTTTATACATGATAATTCTCCTTTGTAAAAATCAAATTAATAATAACATTAAAATAGTAAAAACACAAGACCTTTATTTAAAATGTAAAAAATTTACTTTAAAATATATTTCCTTAATTAGAATTTTTATATAATCATTGATATTTAGCTAAAATTGTGATATTATTTAAAGGCGAAAAATAAGGAATAGAGGTATTAAAATGTATAGAACAAAAACATGTGGAGAATTAAATTTAAAAAATGTAAATGAAGAAGTAAACTTAAGTGGATGGGTACAAAAAATAAGAGATTTAGGTGGAATGATATTTATAGACCTAAGAGATGAAGATGGAATTACACAAATAGTAGTAAATGATGAAAAATTACAAGAAGAAGCAAAAGAGATAACAGAAGAAAGTTGTATCCACATAGTTGGACAAGTTGTGGAAAGAAGTAATAAAAATTTAAAAATCCCAACAGGAGAAATAGAAGTAGTAGCAAAAAGCATAGAAGTTCTTGGAAAATGTAAAAATGTATTGCCATTTGAAATAAATACAGACCAAGAAGTAAGAGAAGATTTAAGGTTAGAATATAGATTTTTAGATTTAAGAAATGAAAAATTACACAAAAATATATTGTTACGTTCAGAAATATTAAAAACATTAAGAAATAGAATGGATGAATTAGGATTTACAGAAATACAAACACCAATTTTAGCAAATTCATCACCAGAAGGTGCAAGGGATTATTTAGTGCCAAGTAGATTAAACCCTGGTGAATTTTATGCGTTACCACAAGCACCACAACAATTTAAACAATTACTTATGCTTGCAGGATTTAACAAATATTATCAAATAGCACCATGCTTTAGAGATGAAGACCCAAGAGCAGATAGAGCACCAGGAGAATTTTATCAATTAGATTTTGAAATGAGTTTTGCAGAACAAGAAGATGTATTAAAAGTAATAGAAGATGTAGTACCATATACATTTAAAAAATTCACAAATTGGAAAGTTGACGAAGGACCATTTATACGTATACCATATAAAGAAGCCATGGAAAAATACGGAATAGATAAACCAGATTTAAGAAATCCATTGATAATACAAGATGTAACAAAAGTGTTTGAAAATTCTGATTTTAAAGCTTTTGAAAATAAAACAATAAAAGCAATAATAGTTGAAGGTGGAGCAAGCCAAGGAAGAAAATTCTTTGATAAAATGACAGATTTTGCTAAAACTGAAGAAGTAGGAGCAAAAGGATTAGCTTGGACTAAATTAGAAGAAAATACTTTAACAGGTGGAATTGCTAAATTTATAACAGAAGAAATGAAAGAAAAATTAGAAAAAGAATATGGATTAAAAAATGGAGATAGCGTATTTTTTATAGCAGATGAATTAAAACAAGCACAAAAAATAGCAGGATTAATAAGAATTGAGCTAGGAAATAGACTAGATTTAATAGAGAAAAATACATATAAATTCTGTTTTATAGTAGATTTCCCAATGTATGAATTATCAGATGAAGGAACAATAGATTTTAACCATAATCCATTTTCAATGCCACAAGGAGGATTAGAAGCATTAGAAACAAAAGACCCATTAGATATTTTAGCATATCAATTTGACTTAGTATGTAATGGATATGAGATGGCATCAGGAGCAGTAAGAAACCATAATCCAGAAATAATGGTTAAGGCATTTGAAATAGCAGGCTATACAGAAGAAGATGTTAAAAAGAGATTTGGAGCATTATATAAAGCATTTCAATATGGAGCTCCACCACATGCAGGAGCAGCACCTGGTGTTGATAGAATGGTAATGTTAATTGCAGATTCTCAAAATATAAGAGAGATAATAGCATTTCCTAAAAATAAAAAAGCAAGAGACTTACTTATGCAAGCACCATCAGTTGTATCAGAAAAACAATTAGAAGATGTACATATAAAAGTAGATTTAGATAAAAATAAATAGGAGAATCAAATGAAAAAATATAAAATAAAAATAACAGTTTTCTTATGTGGTGCATTAGGAATGGTACTAGAATTAGTAGCAGCGAGAATTTTATCACCATATGTAGGAAGTTCAAATTTAATATGGACGACAATAATTGGAATTATGCTAACGAGTATGAGTATAGGATATTGGTTGGGAGGAAAAATTGCAGATAAAAAACCAGATTTAAATCTATTGTCACTATTTATTTTATTAGGAGCATTTTTTACAAGTTTAATACCAGTATTAGAGACATTACTTGTTAAACCGTTATCGCAAACAGATACAAATTTAGTTTTAGTTGCAATAATAACTTCAGCATTTGTATTTGGAATACCAAGTTTCATACTTGCAATGGTATCACCATTTGCAGTGAAAATTGAGGAATTAGATGATGAAGAGCATAATAGTGTAGGAAAAACATCTGGGAGAATATCTTCTTTATCAACAATAGGAAGTATAATAGGAACATTTGGAGCAGGATTTTTACTAATCCCTTATTTAGGAGTAAGAGTACTAGTTTTAATAGTAACAATAATATTATATTTATTAGCATTTATGAATTATTGCGATAAAAATAAAAAATATTGTGCTTTAATGGTATTAATTTTAATATGTTTACTTGGAATAAATTATTATGGAAAATATATATTTGAGAAAGGTAATCCAGATATAATAGAAGATACAGATTCAGAATATAGTAGAATTTGGGTAAAAGAAATAAAAACTGGAGATATAACTTATAAAGCAATGCAAGTAGATACAGGATTTGAATCATATATAGACCAAGAAACTAAACAAATGGGGGCACCATATTTATATTATTATGATTTATTTGATTATTTTAATAAAGATGCAAAATCAACACTTATGATAGGTGGGGCAGCATATACATATCCCACCTATTATTTAAATAAGTATCAAGATAAAACGATTGATGTTGTAGAAGTAGATGAAAAGATGACTGAAATTGCACAAAAGCAATTTGGATTAGACGTAACAAACCCAAGACTTAAAATATATCATCAAGATGGAAGAAGCTTTTTAAATAGAACAAATAATAAATATGATACTATTTTAATAGATGCATTTAAAGGGTTAAATGCACCATTTGAATTAACAACATATGAGGCTTTAACAAAAGCTAAAAATTTATTAAATGATAATGGAATGGTAATTACTAATATGATATCTGCTTTAGAAGGAAAAGATGCAGATTTTATAGAATATGAATATGCAACATATAAAGCAGTATTTCCTGAAGTTAAGTTATATAAAGTAAGAGATACAAATAAAGATGAAGAACAAAATTTAATATTAATAGGTTTTAAAAATAAAATAGAAAATATAGATGAAACAAAAGAAAAACAATATGCAAATCTTTTGAATAGAGAAATAACTGATTTTTCAAGTGATAGAAGAATAGTAACAGACCACTATTCACCAATAGGAGATTAAATTATGAATGAAAAAGTATTATTAGGAATGAGTGGAGGAGTAGATAGTTCAACTTCTGCAATCTTACTAAAAGAAAAAGGATATGAAGTAATAGGATGTACTATGATTTTACATGGGGGAGAAAAACAAGCTATAAAAGATGCGAAAAAAGTTTGTGAAAAGTTAGGAATAGAGCATATAATATATGATTTACAAAATGAATTTAAATGTATGGTAATACAAAATTTTATAAGAGAATATATGAATGCAAAAACACCAAATCCTTGTGTAGAATGTAATAAGAAAATAAAATTTGGAAAATTTTATGAAAAAGCTAAAGAATTAGGATGTAATTATATTGCAACAGGTCATTATGCTAAAGTTGAATATTCAAAAAAATATAAACAATATGTTTTGAAAAAATCAAATGAAGAAAAAAAGGACCAGACATATTTTTTGTATACAATACCAAAAGAAGAAATTTCACACATAATATTTCCTCTTCAAGATTATAATAGTAAAGAAGAGATAAGAAAAGTGGCTAAAGAAAACGAATTACAAGTGGCAAATAAAAAAGACAGTCAAGAAGTATGTTTTATACCAGAAAATGATTATCAAAAATTTTTATTACAAAATATGGATAAATTACCTAAAAAAGGAAATATAAGATTAAAAACAGGAGAAATTTTAGGAAAACATAATGGTTTAATTAATTATACAATAGGACAAAGAAAAGGATTAGGTGTTTCTTATAAATATCCCTTATATGTTTTAGAATTAGATGTAAAAAATAATGAAGTAATAGTAGGAAAAGAAGAGAACTTATATAGTGATAAATTATTTGCGAATAATTTAAATTGGCAAGTTGATGTAGGGGAAAAAATAGAATGCTTTGCTAAAATTCGTTATCGTTCGAAAGAAGCTAAAGCTAAAGTTATAAAAGAAGAAAATGGAGTAGAAGTAATATTTGAAACTCCACAAAGAGCAATAACAAAAGGACAATCTGTAGTTTTTTATGATGAAGATGGAATTGTTTTAGGTGGGGGAATAATAACTTAAAATCAAGGATTTTTAGTAAAAAAACTTGTACAAAATGAATAATTGTGATATAAATATACTATAAAAATAAAGCTAAATTAGAAAGGCGGAATTTTTGTGGAAGATATGATAAATGATGGAGCTAAAACCATCTTAATAGTAGATGATGAACAACCAATAGTAGATATATTGGTATATAATTTAAGAAAAGAAGGTTATAATACAATAGAAGCTAGCGACGGAGTTACAGCAGTAAATTTGGCATTAGAAAAAAGACCTGATTTAATTTTACTTGATATTATGCTACCAAAAATGGATGGATTATCAGTATGTAAAAGAATAAAAAATTCTTATAATGTACCAATAATTATGCTAACAGCCAAAGATGGAGAAATTGATAAAATATTAGGTTTAGAATTAGGTGCAGATGATTATATAACAAAACCTTTTAGTGTAAGAGAATTAGTAGCTAGAGTAAAAGCTAATTTAAGAAAAGTTGAAGTAGTTTCAAATAATCAATATAATCCAAATACAGAAAACAAGAAAAAAGAGAGTAAAATTGTAGTTGGAGATTTGGAACTTGATTTAGATAAATTTGAAGTTAAGGTAAGAGGAGAAATTATAGATTTAACACTAAGAGAGTTTGAAGTATTAAAATTTTTAGCTTCTCAACCTGAACAAGTAGTAACAAGAGAAACTTTACTTGAAAAAGTTTGGGGATATGAATATTATGGAGATATAAGAACTGTTGATGTTACAGTTAGAAGAATAAGAGAGAAAATAGAAAAAGATACTTCAGCACCAAAAATATTAATTACAAAAAGAGGAGTAGGCTATTATATAGCATCAAAATAAAACCAATACAAGAAGAGCTTATTTAAAAAAGAAATAAATAGGCTCTTTTAATTAATGAAAATAATAAGAGGAAAATAGATATGGATAGAACAAAAACAAGAAAAGTTATGGTAGGAAATGTACAAATAGGTGGACAAAATAAAGTTGTTATACAATCAATGTGTAATACCAAAACAAAAGATGTAGAAAGTACAGTAAAACAAATTTTAGAACTAGAAAAAGCAGGCTGTGAAATAATAAGAGTTGCATGTTTAGATATGGAGGATGCAAAGGCAATAAAGAAAATAAAAGAGAAAATTCATATTCCAATAGTTGCGGATATACATTATGATTATAGAATTGCATTAGAAGCAATTAATTCAGGAGTAGATAAAGTTAGAATTAACCCTGGAAATATTGGCTCAAAAGATAGAGTAAAAGCAGTTGTAGATAAATGTAAAGAAAAACATATTCCTATTAGAATAGGAGTGAATGCTGGTTCTTTAGAGAAAGATTTATTAGAAAAATATGGAAAACCAACAGCAAAAGCTATGATAGAAAGTGCAAAAAGACATATAGATATTTTAGAAGAATTAGATTTTCATGACTATATATTATCATTGAAAGCAAGTAATTTAGATTTATGTATTGAAAGCTATGAAGAGGCTTCAAAACAATTTAATTGTCCACTTCATTTAGGAATAACAGAAAGTGGCACAGAATTTAGTGGAACAATAAAATCTAGTATAGGACTTGGGGTTATGCTAAGAAAGGGTATAGGAGATACAATTAGAGTATCTTTATCAGATGACCCTATAAAAGAAATAAAGGTTGCAAAAGAAATTTTAAAAGATTGTAACTTATTCTCAAAATCACCAACATTAGTTGCTTGTCCAACATGCGGAAGGACACAAATAGATTTAATTCCTATTGCAAAAGAAGTAGAAAAATTTTTACAAAATATAGAGGCTGATATTACAGTTGCTGTAATGGGATGTAGTGTTAATGGACCAGGAGAAGCAAGAGAAGCTGATATTGGAATAGCAGGAGGAATAAAAGAAGGTTTACTTTTTAAAAAGGGTAAAGTTATTAAAAAAGTAAAACAAGAAGAAATTGTAAATGTTTTAAAAGAAGAAATTTTAGATATGATTAAATAAAGAAAGGTAATGTAAATGGAAGTTGTATTAGGAAAAACTGCAGGTTTTTGTTATGGAGTAAAAAATGCAGTAGAAGGAGCAAAAAAAGAGTTAGAAAATGCTAAAGAAAAAGTATATTGTTTAGGTGAAATAGTGCATAATAAACAAGTTGTTGATGAATTAAAGAAAAACGGAATGGTATTTATTGAAAATATAGAAGATGCTAAGGGAAAGACAATTATAAGAGCTCATGGTGTAAAAAAAGAAGTTTATGATGTAGCAAAGAAAAATAATATAGAACTTAAAGATTATACATGTCCAAATGTTTTAAAAATACATGAGATAGCTGAAGAATATGCAAATGATGGGTATTATATATTTCTTTGTGGAAGTAAAGTACATCCAGAAAATATTGGAACAATAAGTTTTTGTGGAGAAAATGTTTCTGTTATAGAAACAGAGGATGATATAGATGATGCGATTGAAGAATTAAAAAAATCAGGAATTGAAAAATTATTATTAATTTTACAAACAACATTTAGTGTAGAAAAATTTCGTAAAATAGAAAAAATACTTAAAGTAAAATTACCATCAAATATAAATTTTAAAATAAAAAATACTATTTGTAGAGCTACAGAATTAAGGCAAAAAGAGACAAATGATATTTCAAAAGATGTGGATTATATGATTATAATAGGTGGGAAAAATAGTTCAAATACTAGAAAATTATTTGAAATAGGAAAACAAAATTGTAAAAACTGTATTTGTATTGAAACAGCTAAAGAATTACCAATTGAAGAAATTAAAAAATATGAAAAAGTAGGAGTTATGGCTGGAGCTTCTACTCCCAAAGAGCTAATTGAAGATGTTTTAAATAAATTAAAATAGAACTGAATTTACAGTTCTATTTTAATTTATAGTTGTATTTGTTGCTCCTGTTCCTACAACCTCCTCTTGAAGAGAACGCCATGTATTACAGCCAACAATTCCATCTGCTGTTAAACCTCTTGAACGTTGATAACTAATTACAGCATTTTGCGTTGCAGAACCAAAAATACCATCTAATCCATTTGTTCTATATCCTAAAGTGTTCAAATCATCTTGTGCAATTAAAACATAATTGCTTAAACTTCCTCTTCTAAGCGTAGGATAACCTCCAGAAGAACAAGCAGGAGTTCCAAACCTTCTATCAAAATGAACCCATGTAGGAGTAAGTGAAATGGGTTCAACATAGTACCATACACCAGAATTATTAGCTGAATTCCAAAGTTGTCTTCTTCTACTAGCTGATAATGTTTGACCAACATCAAAAGCAACTCCTGCATAATGTTGACTTTGATTTCCATGTCCTCCCTCATAAGGTCTTTTAAATGCGAAACCTACAGGTATAGGACCTCCAAAAATATATCTTTGACTATTCCAACTTTGCATACATCTTTTTGTTGTCCATAAAATATTACTTTTACTAGAACCTCTAAATTCTCTTACTCTTAATGTTCCATTTGTGTTGTATGGCATAGGTTCTGATTCGCCTCTATAATATGTTTCCATTCTATCTGTATCATTATTGAAAATTAGTATTTTTGCCATAAGAAAAATCCTCCCGTATATACTTTCTAATATATTATGAGAGAATTTTGTTTTTGTGCATATATTATAAAATTTTTTTAACTTGTTTAATACTTTTTTCTGTTCAATGATTTTACTAACCTTAGCAAAATCGTCATCATTAATTCTTTCTATGTTCTGGTATGTTAATTTCACTACTTTCTATTAATTTATCAAAATCAGATTTGTATAATTTATCTTGTACAACTCTGTATTTTTCAAATTCTGTTAAAGC
>CALXAD010000009.1 GCA_944386195.1 uncultured Clostridia bacterium | reverse complement strand
GCAATATCAAATGAAAGAATAGTAAAAGTAGAAGAAGGAAAAGTAACTTTTAAATGGAGAGATTACAAAGATAAAAACAAGATGAAAGAAATGACAGTAACAATAGAAGAATTTATTAGAAGATTTGTAATACATATATTACCGCCAAAATTTATGAAGATAAGATACTATGGAATATTAGGAAACAGAAACAAAAAGGAAAAGTTAAAAAAATGTAAAATCTTAACAAGAACAAAAATATACAAAAAGAAAGAGCTTCCCACTCTAGAACTACTAAAGAAAGTGCTAGGAAAGGATTTTAACCTATGTCCACATTGCAAAAAAGGTCATATGTTAATTCCAAATACTAGCTAAAACTAAACAATTGAATATTCCGTCAAAAGCCCGTTCATTCTGGGGAGGGGGAAGCTATGCTTTAATTGTACAATGGAATCAAACAAAATACAATAGTTAGTGAAATAAAATTAAAAAAGAGGTAAAAATTAAGTGAGAGAAAATAATAGAAAACCCATAGAAAAATGTATAAAAAAGTTACCGCAATTTACTACGATGAATGTTATAGATGGTCAGGCTGGTCTAGTGATTTATTCCAGTCTGATTTTCTACAGCCTAACCATCGATAACATACTAAACATCATGGTCTTGCTAATCCTTGCAGGAGTAAGCATTGCAATGTTAACAGGAGAAAATGGAATACTTACACAAGCACAAAGGGCAAAAAATGAGACAGAAACTGCACAAATACAAGAACAAAATATATTAACTGATTACGAAGTTTATATAAATAATGCTACATTGGAAACTGCAACTGTTGGTGAAATAGCAACAGAAGGAAATAAAAAATATTCTAAAAATGGAACAGCAATAATACCAGAAGGATTTGCAATAGTACCAGGACTAGATGATGTATCACAAGGATTAGTAATATCAGATGTAGCAAATGATACAGAAGATAAAGGAAATCAATTTGTATGGGTACCAGTAGAAGACTTTAGTGAATTTGTAAGACATGATTTTGGGAATCAAGGAATAGAAGATAGTGATTTTATAAATACAAAACCAACAAGTGGTAAATATTATGAACCAACACCTAATAATACAAGTGGTTGCACATCAGAAACAGCAGAAGAAGTGTACCAAATGTATAAAAGTGTAGAAGTAAACCATGGATTTTATATAGGAAGATATGAAGCAGGAAATGATGGTTCTAATAATGCAGTAAGTAAAAAAGGAGTAAATGTATATAATAATATAAAATGGGGAAATAGTATGACAGATGAAACAGGAGGAGCAGTAGAAAAGGCAAGAAATTTTGATATACAAAGTGGACATACAAATGTAACATCAACATTAGTATATGGAGTACAATGGGATGAGGTAATGAGATGGTTAAGTAAAGGAACATCAGAAGAACAAGGATGGCTAACTAATAGTACAGGAAAAGGAAATTATTATGATAATGATAGTACTAATAATCCAGCCCAAACAGGTTCAAATGATAATTATCAAATGAAGCATATATATGATTTAGCAGGAAATGTATTTGAGTGGACAATGGAGGTAGGTGATTCTAAAGGTAGAGTTCGTCGAGGTGGGTATTATGACTTTGGAGGTCTTAGTCAGCCATGTACTCATCGTGGTAATATTGATTCGGATTATAATGTTCCCAATGTTGGATTTCGTTTAACATTGTATTTGTAGAAAGAGAATCTTTGATTCGTTATAGAAAAATCTGTAGGATACTGTAAGGCAAAGTACAGATTTTTAAAATGTACCTTAGGTACCAAAGGATTCAAAGGTGTTCCTAGCTTGGTATGTTAAATATATTAGCTAATAGATTTATATAAATTGCTTGGTTTTTTTCAGTAGTGATGTGTATTGCTACTGTTTTATTTTGATTGGAAATTTTGAGACAAAAAAGCTCCGTCCCCAAAATTCTCATTTAGGTTTATTTTTTTGAAATGTGTAAATAATAATATTGGTGGTTGTTATGAAATTAGGTCTAGCTTTATCTGGTGGTGGGATAAGAGGAATAGCTCATGCAGGAGCATTAAAAGCATTAGAAGATAATAATATAAAAATAGATGTAATAGGAGGAACAAGTTCAGGAGCATTAATAGGCTCATTATATGCACTTGGATATACACCTTATTATATTTACATATTATTTAAAAGATATGCCAAAGAAATAACTGGAATAAACTCAATGCCTATAATAAATGGGATAGGAAATTATATGATGAGTAAAAAAGTTGTAATAACAGGTTTGAAAACAGGCAGAAGTTTAGAAAGGACGTTTAATAATTTAGCAAGTAGAAAAGGAATAAAAGAAATAGGTGAAATAAAAACAATGCCAATAGTAATACCAGCAGTAGATATAAAAGAAGCAAAAGAATATATATTCACAAATAGTGTACCAAATGTGGAAAACAAAGAAAAATATATAACAGATATAAGAGTTGGAAAAGCAGTAAGAGCAAGTAGTAGCTTTCCGGCAGTATTTTGTCCTTGTGAATTTGAAACACATCAATTTATGGATGGAGGAGTTTTGGATAATGTACCAGTTTTAGAAGTAAAAAAACAAGGAGTAGATAAGGTAATTGCAATAAACTTTAAATCAGATGATGTAGATAGTAAAAGCAATATAATGGATTTAACAATGAGAACATTAGATATAATGGGAAATAAAATATCTAAAGAAAGTTTGGAAAAAAGTGATTTAGTAATAACAATACAAACTGATAAAACAGGACTTTTAGATGTAGAAAAATTAGATAGTTGTTATGACTATGGATATAAGGCAATAATAGAAAATCTTGATAAAATTAAACAAGTTTTAAAAGATGAATGAATATAATAAGAAAAAGAATGAAAGGAATGAATTTAATGGAAATTAGATATTTTGACCATGCAGCTACTACAATGGTAAATCCAAAAGTATTAGAAGAAATGCTACCATATTTGAAAGAAAAGTATGGAAATCCATCATCATTATATACTTTAGGAAGAGAAGCTAAAAGAGCAATTGAAGAAGCAAGAAAAAGAGTAGCTACTATTTTAAATTGTGAGTCAAGCGAAGTGTATTTTACAGCCGGAGGTTCTGAAAGTGATAATATGGCAATTAAAGGATTAGCACATAATAAATATAACAAAGGAAAGCATATAATAACATCAAAAATAGAACATCCAGCAGTATTACATACATGTAAAGCATTGGAAAAGGAAGGATTTAAGGTAACATATTTAAATGTTACAAAAGATGGAATTATAGATTTAAATGAATTAAGAAGAGCAATAAGGGATGATACAATATTAATTAGTATAATGTTTGTAAATAATGAAATAGGAACAATTCAGCCAATTGAGGAAATTGCTAAAATAGCCAAAATATATAATATAACATTTCATACAGATGCAGTACAGGCATGTCGGACATATTCCAATTGATGTAAAGAAGATGGGAATAGATATGTTATCTCTATCTGGACATAAACTAGGAGCACCAAAAGGCGTAGGGGCTTTATATGTAAAAAATGGTATCAATTTAGAAAAATTGATAGATGGAGGTCATCAAGAAAGAGATAGAAGAGCTGGAACTGAAAATGTTGCAGAAATTGTAGCTTTAGGTAAAGCTTGTGAAATTGCAAGAGAAAATTTAAGTGAAAGCCAAAAATATTTGAAAGAATTAAGAGATTATTTTATAACAAAAGTAGAAGAAAAGATTCCAATAGCAAAATTAAATGGTTCAAGAACAAATAGAATACCAAGTAATAGTAATTTTTGCTTTTCAGGAATAGATGGAGAAGCATTATTATTAAATTTAGACGCTAAGGGAATATGTGCATCAGCAGGTTCTGCGTGTTCTTCAGGCTCAAGCAATCCTTCACATGTATTAACAGCAATAGGATTATCACCTGAAGAAGCACATTCTAGTTTAAGAATAACTTTTGGAGAAGAAAATACAAAGGAAGATGTAGATTATTTGGTAGATAGTATAGTTGAAATAATACCAAAATTAACTTCTTAAAATAGCTATTGCACATTTAATACCATCAACAGCAGCTGACATTATTCCACCTGCATATCCGAGCACCTTCACCACAAGGATATAACCCTAAGATATTTGAATTTAAATTTTCATTATTTCTTAAGATTCTAACAGGAGAAGAAGAACGAGTTTCTACTCCTGTTAAAATGCTGTCTGGGTCAGAAAATCCTTTTAATTTTGTATCAAAATAATTAATACCTTCAATTAAAGTGTTGCTAACAAATCTAGGTAATATTTCTTGAAGATTAGATAAAGTAACACCTGGTAAATATGATGGTTTTACTTTTCCAATGAATTCGGATTTCTTATTTTTTATAAAATCTTCAACTCTTTGAATTGGTGCATAATAATTAGAACCGCCTAAAACAAAAGCTTTATTTTCTAAATCTTTTTGGAATTGTATTCCTAAAAGAGGAGAATCACCCTTAAAATCATCTGGTGTTACATTAACTAAAATAGCACTATTAGCATTTTTTCCATCTCTTAAGTAATTACTCATACCATTTGTTACAATTGTATTTTCGTCACTAGAAGAAGCGATAACAACACCTCCTGGGCACATGCAAAATGTATAACAAGAACGTCCTGTTTTAGAATGATATGCCAGTTTATATTCAGCAGGTGGCAACTTTAATTTTGTTGAGGTTCCATATTGTGCTTTATTAATTGAGTCCTGTAAATGTTCAATTCTAACACCAACAGAAAAGTTTTTCTTTTCCATTAAAATACCTTTTTCATAAAGCTTAAAAAAAGTATCTCTTGCACTGTGACCGATTGCAAGGACAACATGTGTTGCAGGAATTTCAAAAATATTTCCGTTATTATTACAAATAACAGATTTTATTTTATTATCATTTATATTAAAATCTATAGCTTTGGTATTAAATAGAAATTTACCTCCTTTAGAAATAATGTATTCTCTAATATTTTTAATAATATTAATTAAATTGTCTGTTCCAATATGAGGTTTTGCAAGATAAAGTGTAGATTCTGGAGCACCAAAATTTACGAATTCTTGTAAAACTTTATTACAAAAAGGAGAATGTATACCAGTTGTAAGTTTTCCATCAGAAAAAGTGCCAGCTCCTCCTTCACCAAATTGAACATTAGAAAGTGGATTAAGCATGCCTTTATTTCTAAAATTATTTACAACTTCCTGTCTTTTTTCGATAGCGTCTCCTTGTTCAATTACAGTTGGTTTAAGTCCATTTTGAACCATTGTAAGAGCAGCAAAAAGTCCACTAGGTCCAGAGCCTATGATAAGTGGAATTTTTTTGTCTAAATTATTTATTTCAATATTTGGTAATATTTTTTTTGAAACTTTTTCAAATTTTTTATATTTATTTTCATTTTTTAATTCTAAATTAATAGAATAGTTATAATGAACGTCATCTTTTTTTCTTGCATCAATTGACTTTTTTACAATATGCCAATTTAAAATATCATTAGAATTAATTTTATATTTTTTTATTACTAAATCGATGATTTTATTATCAGCGATATTTTCATAAACTTTTATATTACTAATTTTTACCATATTATTGCTCCTAAAAAATTTATATACCTATTATAGCATATAAATTTATTCTGTGCTATAATAAACAAAATAAGAAAATAAAAATGGTGATAAAATGGAAGAAAAATGGAATGATAGAACTGAAATGCTAATTGGTAAAAGGGCTGTAAAGAAACTAGAAAAGTCCAAAATTATAATTTATGGTATAGGTGGAGTAGGTTCATATGCAGTAGAAGCTTTAGCAAGAGCAGGTGTAGGGCATTTAGTATTAGTAGACCCAGATACTATTTCAGTAACAAATATAAATAGACAATTACATAGTAATACAAAAACAATTGGAATGTTAAAAACAGAGACTATGAAAAATAGAATATTAGAAATAAATCCTAATGCTAAAGTTGATACATATAGTTTTAAAAATATAGAAATAGATGAAGAAAATTTAATAGATAAAAGTTATGATTATGTAATAGATGCAGTAGATACTGTAAAAACAAAATTAAAAGTAATAGAAAAAGCAAAAGCAGAAGGGATTCCTGTAATATCAGCAATGGGAGCTGGAAACAAATTAGATGCAACCAAATTTGAAGTTACTGATATTTCAAAAACAGATACATGCCCTTTAGCAAAAGTAATTAGAAAAGAATTAAGAAAGAAAAATATAAAAGATGTAAAAGTAGTTTATTCAAAAGAAGAACCAAAAGTAAAGGGAAAAACTCCAGCAAGTATATCTTTTGTTCCAGCAGTTTGTGGATTGATTCTTGCAGGAGAGGTAATAAACGATATTATTAAATAATATGGGGAATTATATGGAGAAGAAAGAAGGAAAAATAATAAAAGCAATTAATTTTGCAATAAAAATATTTTGGATTTTCGTTATAGGTAGTGTATTTGGATTTGTTATAGAAATGTTATATGCAACAATATATACTAGAACTATTGTTATAAGACAAGGATTAATATATGGACCATTTGTCCAGGTATATGGAATGGGAGCAGTTGCTTATTATTTTTTGATAAGGAAATTTAAAGAGCCTAAAGATGCATTTTTGGCAGGAATGATAATGGGTGGAGTTTTAGAATATTTATGCTCATTTTTCCAAGAAATATTGTTTGGTAGTATTTCTTGGGATTATAGTAATAGATTCTTAAGCTTAAATGGAAGAACATGTTTATTATATTGTGTATATTGGGGACTTATTGCAATAATATTTTTAAAAGTAGTATATCCATGGTTAAAAAGAGTAGAACCACTTATATATAAGAGAAGTATTAGAATTATAACCGTTTTTTTAATGATTTTTATGACATTTGATATTGCAATATCAGCCTTAGCAGCAAACAGACAACAAGAAAGACATGATAATATACCTCCTAAAAATGAATTTGATATATTTTTAGATAATACATATCCAGATGAATTATTAGATAGGATTTATAATAATAAAAGGGAAATAGAGTAAAGAAGATAATTATATATTTAAGGGAGAAAAGGATAATGGATTTAAAAATAAAAACAGAAAAAGAAGAATTTCATGCAAGAGCATGTGGAATAATTAAACAAAAAAACAGTTTTTTAATTATGAGAGTAAATAAAACACCTTATTATCATATACCAGGAGGCCACATTGAAATTGGCGAGGATTCAAAACAAGCTGTTATACGTGAAATAAAAGAAGAGATTGGTTGTGATATTGAAAAAGCAGAGTTATTTGCAATACAAGAAAATTTTTGGACAAGAAATGATAAGAAATGTCATGGAATAGAATTTTATTATATAATAAAACCTAAATGTGAAATAGAAGTGAAAGATTATCAAAGAATTGAAAATGATAAAGGAGAAGAAAAATTATTAGATTTTAAATGGATTACTCCAGAAGAACTAAAGGACGTGGATTTAAAACCCAATAATATTAGAGATATGTTAATAAATGGAGAATATCTTAAAGGATTAACACATATTGTAAAAAGGGAATAATAAAAAATTGTAAGGAAATATAACTAAATAAAGATAGTTATATTTCTTTTTTCATTTTATAAATTAACATGAGAGTTCTAATAACCAAAATGTAGAATACAATTAAACAAAAGTATTTTACATAGGGGGTTTTTCTTTATGAGTCAAAAATATAAACATAGCTTATCTTTAGCAAGTAAAATTTCAATAGAAGAAAGAAGTGTAGAACTTGCTAAATATATAGTAGAAACAAAAGATACAGTAAGAGGAGCAGCTAAAAAATTTGGTATTAGTAAAAGTACAGTACATAAAGATGTTTCAGAAAGACTAAAGAAAATTAATCCGGATTTGGCAAAAAAAGTAAGAGTTGTTTTAGATGAAAATAAAGCAGAAAGACATATAAGAGGAGGTTTGGCGACTAAAAGAAAATATGGACATTAGATATAAATTCACCTTTTTACAAAATTCGACATAGAATATAATAGCCTGATTAGATTGAGGTGAATTATATATGCAAATAAGAAAAGGTGATATAGTAGGAAGAAAATCATATGGAAAGGATATATTATTTAAAGTAAGTAATATAGTAAAAAGAACAGATGAAGATATTGCTATTTTAGAAGGGATAACTAAAAGAATTGAGGCGGATAGTAAGATTTCAGATTTAGAAATTATTCCTAAGAAAATAATAAAAGAAAAAATTAAGAAATTAAATGAGCACATTGAAAAGAAAATTCATGTAACAGAAAAAAGATATACAGATGAAATAAAAACAGGAAAAATACTTCATTTAGATGGTGACAAAAAGTATAGCGAAAAATCATATTATTATTATCAAAAGATGGGATTAAATGCAATTGTAAAAAATATACCAGAATATAAACAGCCTAAAGTTATTAAACATTTATTAGAAATATATAAGCCAGATATACTTGTTATAACTGGACATGATGGTATGTTAAGAAGGGGTACTAGATATCATGATATCTATAATTATAGGAATTCAAGATATTTTATCGAAACAGTTAAACAAGCACGTGAGTTTGATAAAAAAGAAGGTGGTAATTTAGTAATTTTTGCAGGAGCTTGTCAAAGTTATTTTGAGGCATTGATTTCAGCAGGAGCAAATTTTGCATCATCTCCAGCAAGAATTTTAATAGATTTTTTAGACCCATTAATAGTAGCTCAAAAAATAGCTACTACAGAAAGATATAAATATATAACAATTGATGATATTGCTTATGAATTAAGAGATGGTAAGGATGGAGTAAGTGGAATTGGAGCTAAAGGAAAGTTGAGCAAAATGTAAAAATAAATCAATTTAACACAATTGTAACACAATTGTAACATTAATGTAAAATTGCAAAAATGAATCCATGAAAACCTTGAAAATAGTGCGATACAGAGAAAAAACAAGACTCGAGCTTTTTTGACAAAAAGGCCTAGAAATGCTATAATCAAGCTATCTTAAGGGAAGGTGATAGCATGATTTGTAAATCAGATATAGCAAATCTAAAAACTGATATCATAGATAAGATAGGACAAAAGATAATTGTAAAAGGGTCTTTAGGTAGAAGTAGAGCCTTTGAGAAAGAAGCTACAATAGAAAAAGCATATCCAAACATTTTTGTTGTAAAATATGAGGAGAATAATAGAAATGTAACATATAGTTACACAGATATTTTAACAAGAACAGTTGAAGTAGATGTATTTGATGGGGAAAGTTATTCACCATTAATACCACCAGCACCAGAATCAAAGCCAAGGAAAACATCATTGTAAAAAAAGCAGAAAAAATTCTGCTTTATTTTTTTGCTAAAAATAGGAATAAAAAGATAATGCCTCCAATATATATGAATAAAGAACTAAAAAGGAGGTAAATATAAATGGCTTTAGAAACAATAAAGGAGAATTTACGTGTAAATAAATTAGTAGCAACTAAGAGTGAAGTAATTTTAGCAGAAGGAGATATGATAGTTCCAGATTCTAAACCAGATATTTTGAATACAATTTGTACAAGTGGGGTTGTATGTGTTTATAAAAAAGAGGTCTTAGAAGGAAAAGTTAGAGTAGATGGAAATATAAATACATATATAATGTATATGTCAGAAGATGAACAATCAAAAGTAAGAGGAATATCTACAAGTATAGATTTTTCTGAAAGTTTACAGATTGCAAATGTAGAAGAAGGTATGAATGCAAGGGTAATGACCAAATTGAAAAATATTGAAGCTAAAGTAATAAATGGAAGAAAAGTTGGAATAAAAGCAGCAATTGAAGTTGAAGTAAAAGTATATTCGGTAGAAGAGATTGAAATAGTAAATGATATCACAAATAGTGAAGGAATACAAATGTTAAAAGAAAGCTTAAGAGTAAATTCATTAGTAGGTACAGGTGAAAATAAAATTTTTGCTAAAGATACTGTAAATATTAATAATACTGACAATTTAGCAGAAATATTAAAATCAAATGTAGCTATAGGGAATAGAGATGTAAAAATTAGTTATAATAAGATTTTAACTAAAGCAGACGCAGAAGTTAAAATAATGTATTTAACTGAAGATAATAGAATAGGAACTATAACTACTAAAATACCGGTGATTGGTTTTATAGATATTCAAGATGTGACAGAAGAAAATATTTGCGATATTGATTATGAAATTAAAAATATTGTATTAAAACCAAATTCAGCTGAAGAGCATTCTATTTATATAGAAATAGAAATTGGAGTTATGGCAATTGTATATGAGGAAAAACAAATAGAATTAATACAAGATTTATATAGTCCAACAGAAAAATTAGAATTTAACCAGAGAAATATCTTAACAATAACAGATAAAAGTGTATCAAAAGATATTAAACAAATAAGGGAAAAAATTGTGATAGAAAATTTAGAAGATAAAAATATTGTTGATGTAGATATTATGCCAGTAATAGAAAAAGAACATAAGAACGGAAGTAGGATAGTATATGAAGGAGAATTACAATTAAAGTTTATATTGGCAAATAGTAATTTAGATGTAGATACAAGTTTAGCTAAGATTCCTTTTGATTATAGTGTGGAAGGATTAGAAGATAGTGAAAACACAAATGTGATTTTAACAATGGAAGTTATAAATCAGGATTTTATAGTTCAAGATGGAGGAGTAGTAAATTGTAATATTGATTTAGAAATGAATCAAGATTCATATAAGAATGCTAATATTAATGTTATAGATGAAATTGAAACTTTAGGAGAAAGGGAAGAAGAGGATTATAGTATATTAATGTATATTGTGAAAAAAGATGATTCATTGTGGAAAATTGCAAAGAAGTTTGGAAGTACCGTAGAAGATATTGCAAGAACAAACGGAATAGAAGATGAAAATAATATAAATGTTGGTCAGAAATTATTTATTCCACATTATACAAAAATTCCTGAAATGAGCAATGTATAAAATTTATTCAAGACCAAGAATAAGGATTCCTAAAATATTTTTCAATAATGGAAAAATAGATAAGAAAAAATTTAGAAAAAGTTTTTATGTAATTATTGTTTTATTAATTGCATTTAGTGTTTTAAAATATGTTTTAAATACAGTTTCACCGATTTTTGATACATTATGTGAATCACGTGCAAAATCTATTGCTACTACTATTGTTAATGAAGAAGCTTTAAATACAATGCAAAATTATTCATATGATGATATGTTTACAATAGAAAAAGATAGTAATGGTAATATAACTATGATTAAATCAAATGTTACTAATATAAATAAAATAACATCTGAAATAGCAATAAATATACAAAAAAGCTTAGATAAAAGAGGAAGGGAAGATATAGAAATAGCACTTCGGAAGTTTTACAGGAGTTAAGCTACTTTCAGGAAGAGGACCTGGAGTTAAAATTAGAATCTCTTCAATTGGAAATATTGATACAAATTTAAAAAGTGAATTTTCTGCTCAAGGTATAAATCAAACATTACATAGAATATATTTAAATGTTAAATGTAATGTAAGTATTTTAACACCATTTAGAGACCTTCAAAGAGAAATAGAAAATCAAGTTTTGCTTGCTGAAAATGTAATTGTAGGACACATTCCTGATACTTATTATAATCTAGAAGGATTAAATAGTGCTGATTCTTTAGAAGTTGTAGAATAAAAACCTTGAAATTTCAGGGTTTTTATTTATTTGGTATTTTTTCTTTTTGTAATATGTTATCGAAAGAACATTGAAAAATAAAATAATATAATTTATAATAAATATATAAATTTTAAGCAAATGAGGGATTTTATGAAGTATATAGATGCAATTAAGAAATATTATAATTGTTTTTCAACTATTTATTACAATCAGTTTTTTGGAAAAAATCAAAGTAGAATTGCAATTTCAGGAAAATTAAATTTTAAAAATGCTTTAATATGGATTGCTATATCAGTATTTTTAATTTTCATTTCAACAGTGATGAACAAAGGTTATGTATGGATATGCTTGATATTAGGTTTAATAGCAATTATTGCAGTCATAATAAAAAGTAAATTAATATATAAAAATTTAGAACATAAACCTAGAAATATTAATTTGTATCAAAGAGAGTTGCCTAGCAATCTAAGACCAGCTCAAGTAAGATTATTGCTACAAGATGGGTTAGTTGATGAAAAATCTTTAGCAGCTACAATTGTAGATTTAATAGATAGAGGATATTTAGATATTAGAAGAAAAGAAGAAAAAGTAAATGATAAAATGAAATTATTTAAAGATAGAGAAATTGTCATATCAAAGACCAATAAGCCTACAGATAATTTATTAAGATATGAAAAATTTGTTATAAAATGGTTTATAGAAAAATATGGTGATGGTAAAGAAGTATCTGCAGATGTTGTAATGGAAAAATTACATAAAAATATCTATAAAGAACAGCCATGTGATTTATTTGAATGTTGGCAAGGACTTGTTTTTCTATCATTTCCACTAAAAAAATTTTATAAGATTACATTAGCTGGTAAATCAAGTTTATTATATTTATTATTATCATTTTTAGGTTTTACACCAGCTATACCAATAATAGGACAAGCTTTAGGAGTATATGCATTAGGGTGTTTACTATTTGCATCACCTTCATGCATACTTAATGACCAAGGAATTGAAGAAAAAGATAAATGGCTTGATTTAAAAAGATATTTAGAAGACTATTCTAATATAGGACAGAATACAACTGAAATGGTAAGTATATGGGAATTTTATTTAACATATTCAATTGCTTTAGGAATTAAAAGTATTTCAAGTCAAGAAATTGAAGCTTTCTTTGGAGATAATATTTACAACAAATTTGAGAATATTCAAGATGAGGCTTCTCTACAAGAGAACGAAATTAAAATTATTGAAGAAGTTAATGGAGATTATAAACAAGTACTTTACGAGGAAATAAAAGAAGAGATTAATAAATTAGATTTAAAATAAAAGGAAGAATAATATAGGGACTATAATTATTTATAATAAATATATTTAGGAGAAGTATTGATGGGATTTTCTTATAATAAAATAAAAAATGTAATTGAATTAATTGTTTCAGAAGAAAGAATAAAAGAAAAAATATATATTTCAGGAGGAAGTGTTCCGTGGATTATTAGTAATAAAGATTCTAATAGAGAACATGGAGATATAGATATTATTTGTAAAAAAGAAAATATGGAATTAATAAGAAATTTGCTAAAGGAAAATAATATTTACCATGAAGAATTAGATTCTTTAAATTATGAGCAAAATCATGAAAAAAAGGACTATGGTGTAGACACAATAATAAGAGGGGTTCCTGTTGGTTTTTATCCTTTTGAATACAAAGATGGTGTTATAATACAAAGAAGTTTTTCTCCGAAAGCTTTTTATGGAAAGATAGAACTTAAAGAAAAAATAATAGAAGGATTAAATATTGAAGATTATGTTACAGTTGTTGAACTAGAAAATGGGCAGAAAATAGGGATAACAACTTTAGAAGTTTTAAAAGCTACTAAATCTACGCTACTAAGAGGAAAAGATATTAGTGATATAAAACAAATAAATAAAATAGGTATTAATTCAGAAAAATACGGTAAAGTCAATAGAGCTATTATGAAAATGTATACTACATTAGAAGAAGGAAAAGAAACATCGTGTTCAAAAAATGAAGAACAAGATAAAATTATGCAGGAAAGGGAATAATAAAAACAAAAAAGCAACCTTGAATATAAATATCCAAAGTTGTTTTTGTTTATCTCTTTGAAAATTTCAAAGGTTGAAACACCAATATTTAGAGGAATTTTTGTATATTATAATTTTATTATGTGCTAGACTTAAATAGAGTTTTTTATTGTAAAGTATAACTATATTTTGTAAAATTATGAAAAAATATAAAAAGCATTGACAAATGCAAACAAATGTTTTGCAATATACACAAGTAAAAAGGATGTGAAAATATGGAAAATCAATTAAAAATAGTAAATAGTGAAGAAATAAAAAATTTAATATATACAATAAGAGGTAAGCAAGTAATGTTAGATAGTGATGTAGCTATGCTATATCATTATGAAACTAAAAATGTAAATAAAGCAATGAAAAGAAACATTGAAAGATTTCCAGAAGATTTTTGTTTTCAATTAACTAATGATGAATTTAAAAATTTAAGGTTCCAATTTGGAACCTTAAATAAAAAAGTTAATAATGGAAAAGTTACAAGAAAATATTTACCCTATGTCTATACTGAGCAGGGAATATCAATGCTTGCAGGAGTATTAAAAAATGATATTGCTGTTCAAGCTAGTATTAGTATAATAAGAGCTTTTATTGAAATGAGAAAATTTATATCTTCAAATTCGCAAATATTTGAAAGATTAACGAATGTGGAATACAAATTATTAGAACATGATAAAAAATTTGATGAAATATTTGATAGTTTGCTAAAGAAAGAAGAATTTAAGCAGAAAATTTTTTTTGGAGGCCAAATATATGATGCATATAGTTTAGTAATAGACATTATAAAAAGAGCTAAAAATAAAATTATAATAATTGATAATTATATAGATGATAGTATTTTAAAGATATTAATAAAGAAAAATAGAAATGTAGAAGTAGTAATATTAACTTCGAAAAAAAGTAATATTTCAAAATTAGATATGCAACAATTTAATAAAGAATATCCAATTTTGAAGGTGGCAAAAACAGACAAATTTCATGATAGATTTATTATTATAGATAATAAAGAACTATATCATTGTGGTGCTTCAATAAAGGATTTAGGGAAAAAATGTTTTGGAATTAATAAAATAGATGATATAGAAATAATAAATAAATTTGTAAAGATGCAGTATGATTGTAAATAGATATGGAGGTCAATAATGAAACAAAAAAGTATATTTATAAATGCAAGTGGAGAAATGAAAAGTTTGAATGAGTTAACATATAATGATTTAAAAACATTAGTTGATATAGAAGAAGGATATATAGTAGAATATAAATCTACATTTGATAGTTCAGTAAAGAAAAAAATACCACAGATATTTTCTTCTTTTGCTAATTCAGAAGGTGGTTGGTTGATAATTGGTGTTGACAATGATACAAAAGGATTATTGAAGATAGAAAAAGAGAGGACGGATTTTGATGTTACAATAACAAACTTATTAAACAAGGTAACACCAAAACCAAAGTATGAGTGTAAATTTATAAAAGAGAAAGATGAAGATAAAGATGGCATTCTAGTTATATATGTATATAAAGGAGAAGATACGCCATATATTGCTAACGGAACAGTATATATAAGAAGTGGAAGCAGTAAGGTTCCAATAACATCTGATAGAGCAACAATAGATACATTGTATAGAAGAAACGAAAATTTACAACAAAGAAAAGAAGAGTTTTCTAGTACAAATATGGATATAGATTATGATTATGGCCCATTATTAGAAATATATATGTTTAATAGGGATAATATGAACATTGAATTATATAAAAATAGTATAGATAGGCAAAATTTAATTGAAATAAAATCTAAAATAATAAATTTTGCACCTAAAAGTATAGTTTATCCTTCCGTAGATAGTATTATTATAAAAAATAATGATTTTACAAATATTAATACTACAACTTTATATATAGAGATGTATAATAATTCGAATGTGAAAATTCATATTCCAATTTATATGTTTGAGGAGGTTGATAAGGAGCAAATTATATATAATATTTCAAAATTTAATAACAATACATATGAAGATTTAGAATATTATAGTTTTATTGATGCATATATGTTATGGAAAACAATATATGGAAGTATATCTGGTATATATGAAATTTTAAAAAATAATAGTATAAATTTTAACGACTATGAATATTTATTGGAATTTAATAATATTAAGGATAGTATATTTTATATAAATAATAAAGAATTTTTAGAGCACATTAAGAAAAATGGATTACCAATAGTAAAACATAATAATTATAGAACAAAATATATTTATATAATAGAAACAGTAGAAGATGCCTTACATATTGCCAGCAAATTATTTTTTCAAATCGTAGGAAAAATGTGGGGATATTTTCCAAATGAACTAATAATGATAATGAAAAAATTAATAGAAAAAAATAAATAAGTAAATAAATAAATTTGTAACCTTTTTTATAGAAAAACAAAGATTTGTATATTGTGTGTATATTGTATGCATATTATAATTTGAAAAAGCGAACAAAATTAAAAATATACTAATTTCAATACTTACATAGATTTTTGGGATAAAATGAGCGAACAACAATAAAAAACCTCGGAAGCATTGAAACTTCTGAGGTTTGATATATTTTGTAAAAAGCTCTTTTTATCTCTTTGAAAATTGAGGAGCTTTTCTAGCTTTCTTAAGACCATATTTCTTTCTTTCTTTCATACGTGGGTCTCTTGTTAAGAAACCATTTTGTTTAAGAACTGGTCTGTATTCTGAATTAGCTTCATTTAAAGCTCTAGCTAAACCATGACGGATAGCTCCTGCTTGACCTGTAAATCCTCCACCTTTAACAGTTGAAATAACATCATATTTAGATAATGTATTAGTAACTGTAAGTGGTTGTCTTACTATAGTTTTTAATGTTTCTGGTCCAAAATATTCATCTAAATCTTTACCATTGACAGTGATTTTTCCAGAACCTTCCATTATTCTAACTCTAGCAATTGCATTTTTTCTTCTTCCTGTACCATAAAAAACAATATTATCTTTTTTTGCCATCTTATTTTACCTCCCATACTTCTGGTTTTTGTGCTTGATTTTCATGTTCTGCTCCAGCATATACTCTTAATTTCTTTAGCATTTGTCTTCCTAAAGTATTATGAGGTAACATTCCCTTTATAGCTAAAGTCATAGCTCTTTCTGGATTTTTTTCAAGCATTTCTTTTGCAGGAATTTCTTTCATTCCTCCAATATAACCTGAATGATGTCTATAAATTTTTTGGTTTAATTTGTTTCCTGTTAAAACAACATCTTTACAATTTAAAATAATTACATGATCTCCAACATCGATATTTGGTGTATATGTTGGTTTGTGTTTTCCTCTTAATAATTTAGCAGCTTCTGTTGCAACTCTACCTAAAGATTTGTGTGCTGCATCAATAATATACCATTTGCTTTCAACTTCACCTTTTTTTGCACTATATGTAGTATTATTCATGGTAATCTATACCCTCCTATAATTTTTGATTTATTTATATGAATTTTAAATATAAGACCACCGGGGAGAAGTTTTATATTTAAACCATATTACAAATATTGCTAAATTATTATATTATAAAAAAGAGTGATTGTCAATAGAAAAATTCAAAATTTCTATTGATTTGAGGAGATGTAGGAGATAATTTTAAAAATTAACTATTATAAATAAAGAAGATTTTAGTGAGAAAATGCATAAAATTATATAGTTAAAGAAATTTTTACAAGAACATAGCTACTGTGAAAGTACTGAAAATAGATGAATTTAATTAAAACTTGACAAATTAAAATTAAAAGTGTATACTGGGAACGTTACGAAAAAAGGATGTAAATTATTATTTTAAGGAGTAATAAAAAATGAAAACTAAAAAAACAATAAAAAACATACTAATGATGGCAATAATGGGATTTACATTAATGTTTTTTACAAATATAAGTTTTGCAACAAATACAGGTAAAGTAAATGTAGAAACTGCAAACTTAAGAGAAACAGCAGATGAAGAAAGCAGAATCCTAGTACAATTATCAATAAATGATGATGTAGAGATTCTAGGAGAATCTGGAAACTGGTACCAAGTAAAGTCAAATAACGTAACAGGTTATGTAAGAAAAGATTTACTTACAGTAGAAGACAGCCAAAAAGAACAAAAAACAGAAGAGACAAATACAGTACAAAAAGAACAAACAACAACTGAAACTAATACAGAGGAAAATCAAGAAAGCCAAGACCAATCAGCAAGTAGAATAGTAAAAGAAGATTCAAAATTAAAAATAGTACCAACAATCAATGCAACAGATATAATTGAAGTGAAAAAAGATGAAGAAGTTACAGTTATAGAAGAAATTAATGGTTGGGTATGTATTGAAAAAGAAACAGCTAAAGGTTGGATTAGAACAGAAAAATTAATGACAGTTGAAGAAAAGGAAGCTCAAGAACAAGCAGCAAAAGAGGCAGAAGAACAATCAAAACAACAAGAACAAACAGTTCAAAAAACAATGTATATTGCTGAAACAAGAGTAAATTTAAGAAAAGAACCAAATCAAGAATCAGAATCATTAGCAAAATTAACATTAAATACACAAGTGGATGTATATTCTGAAGAAAATGGTTGGAGTAGAGTTAAAGTAAACGGAACAGACGGATACATATTATCAAGTTTATTGTCTGATAGTAAGAAACAAGAAACAACAACATCAAGAGGGGCTACAGAACCAAGAAAAGAACAAACAACAACAAAAACTACTAAAAAAGAAACAAAAACAACTGAAACTAAAAAGGAGACAAATTCAAATCCACCAGTTTCAGGAAAAGGTTCAACAGTTGTAGAAACTGCTAAAAAATATTTAGGTGCAAAATATGTATATGGAGCATCAGGACCAAATAGTTTTGACTGTTCAGGATTTACTTCATATGTATTTAAATTACATGGGGTAAGTTTAAATAGAACAGCTAAAGGTCAATATAGTAATGGAAAAGCAGTTAGTAGAGCAAATTTACAACCAGGAGATTTAGTAATGTTTGGACCATCGGCATCAAAAATAAATCATGTTGGAATTTATATAGGTGGAGGAAAAATAATACATGCAGAAAATCCATCAAGTGGTGTAACAACTGATACAATAAATTCAGGATATTATAATAAAAATTATGTAGGGGCAAGAAGAGTTATATAAAAGAAAGGAAGATTTATTATAAAAAGACCAGTTTTAGTTGCACTTATAGGATATATAATAGGGATAATAATGGGGCTATACTTTAGGATAAGTATAGTCCTTTTGTATATACCTATAATTGTAATAATATATTTAATAAAAATAAGAAAAAAGAATAAACAAAATAAATTAAAAATATTAAATCCAAAAAGATATTTTAGATATTTCAAATTATTTATTAATAAAAAAATTTTAATCATAATTATTATTTCTTCAATTATATCAAATTCAATTGTAATATATAAAAATATAGAATATGAAAATATTTTTAAAGATAAAGAGATTCTAAAAGAAACAGCTATTGTAATAAGTCAAAAAGAAGAAAAAGATTATAATTTCACTTATAAAATAAAACTGCTACAAGGGAAAAACAAAAATAAAATTTTATATCTAAAGATAGATAAAAGAAAAGATATTGAATTAAAATATGGAGATAGAATATTTGTAACAGGAGAATTTCAAGAGCCTCAAGAAATGAGAAATGAAGGAGGTTTTAATTATAAAGAATATTTAAAAAGTATAAATGTTTATGGAAGTATAAAAGCAAACAATATAAAAGTTATTTCTGAAAATCAAGGAAATATTTTTATGAAATTAGTTTATAAAATATCAGATAAAATAAAAGAAAATATAAAAGAATTTATGGGAGAAAAATATTCTGGATTACTTTTAGGGTTATTAATAGGAGATAGTTCTAAAATAAATGAAGATATAGAGGAAAGTTTTAAAATAACAAGCTTAAGTCATATTTTAGCAGTGTCAGGAGCACAGGTAAGTTATATAATATTAGCAATGTATGGTTTATTAAAAGGAAGAATAGGAATACAAAAAACAAGAGTAGTAATAATTGTTTCCTTAATATTTTATATGTCTTTAACAGGATTTTCACCTTCAATTGTAAGAGCTGGAATTATGGGAATAATACTTATGATGTCAGGAATTTTATATAGGAAAAATGATATAATAAACTCAATTGGGATTTCCCTATTTTTAATGCTTATATATAATCCTTATTTATTAGAGAATGTAGGATTACAGTTATCATATTTAGGTACAATTGGAATAATTTTATTTAATAAAACAGTTATATCAATATTCAAAAATATACAAATAAGAAATAGAAAATGGAAATATAAAATAAATAGAAAATTAATATTATTAATAAGTAAAATAAAAGAAATATTAGCAGTTACAATATCAGCATCTTTGAGTGTTATGCCTGTTATTATATATCATTTTAATTTATTTGGAACTTATTTTTTAATTACTAATTTATTAGCAAGTGTAATAATTGGACCTATAACATTGTTAGGAACGGCGTTAGTAATAATATCTTTTATTTCTATGAATTTAGCTGAAATTTTAAGCTATTCTTTAAAATTTCTAATTGATATATTATTATTTATTTCAAGTTTTAGTAAATTACCAATATCAAAAATTTATATTCCGACACCTAATTTTATGTCTATACTAATTATATATTTATTAATAATAATTAGCATATCTATTTATAGGATTTTTAACTCAAGAAATCCTAATAATACCAAAATACGTTTTAAAAATTTAATAGCTCTGTTAAAATATAAATTTAATGAAAATAAAAATAAAATCTTAAAAAAAATTATAATTTTAAGTATTTTTGTTTTCTTATTTATAATATTTATTCCTAAAAATTTAAAAATAAATTTTGTAGATGTAGGACAAGGAGATAGTACATTTATTATAACACCTAAGAATAAAACAATATTAATAGACGGAGGAGGAAGTAATACTTCTAGCTTTGATGTAGGAAAAAATACTTTACTTCCATATATATTAGATAAAGGATATAATAAAATAGATTTAATGATAATCTCACATTTTGATAGTGACCATGTGGGAGGTTTATTTACAATTATGGAAGAAATAAAAGTAGAAAAGATTTTAATTGCTAAGCAAGAAGAACAGTCTGAAAATTATAAGCATTTTTTAAATATTGTTAGAGAAAAGAAAATACCAGTTATAGTAGGTAAAAGAGGAGATAAAATAAATATAGAAAAAGATTTATATTTAGATATATTATTTCCAGAAAGTAAACAAATTGAAGAAAATAAAATAAATAATAATTCATTAGTATTTAATTTGCATTATGGAAATTTTTCAATGTTATTTACAGGGGATATTGAAGAAATAGCAGAAAAAAGAATTGTTGAAATAACAGATAAAAACAAATTAAAAGCAGATATAATAAAAATTCCACATCACGGCTCAAAAACATCTTCAACAGAGGAATTACTAGAAAATGTTTTGCCTAGAATTGCTTTAATAGGAGTAGGCAAAGATAATTTATTTGGCCATCCATCTATTGAAACAATAGATAAATTAAATGAAATGAAAATAAAAATATATAGAACAGACGTAAATGGCGAAATTATGGTGGATATAAATAAAAATGAAATTAAAAAAATTAAAACAATTTATAATAAATAGCCCCATTATCAAATAAGATAATGGGGGTAGAAAAGATTAGGAATTTTTGCTTAAAGTAATTAGGTATCTATTTTCAAAAATTTTTAATATTTTTGGAGGTAAGCGTTTTTCATTTAATCTTTTACGAAATTCTTCCAATCCAAGCATATTCATTTGAATCAAAATACCATAATTACTAGAAGCAAGTGTTCCTTTTTTTGAGAAATATGATAAATCTTCATATACTTTTTCAACAGCCTTTCTAGAATAATTAGGCATGATAATCCTTTCTAAAAGTAGTAATTAACATAATAATATTATATCATGAAAGATAGTTAAAATCCAATTATAATAAAGAAAATCCTCCCTATCTTAATTATAAGGATAGGGAGGAAAGGATTTAAAAATTAAGATTTGGACATTTTTTTCATAATCTTAATTTTTATTTCAAAGGCACGCTTTATATCAGCAGGTAGAATATCTTTATGTAACTGACGTTGGAACTCTTCAAAACCACATTCATCAATATAGTTTCGAAGCTTTCTGAAATTACAAAAAGGACAACTTCCTTTGCATGAAGTTAAACTATTATAAATATATTCTATCTGTTGTAATGTATAATAATTTGCCATAATGCTCCTTTTTTATATATATCAGGAGACTTGATTATAATATGAAATATATTTCATGTCAATAGAATATGAAAAAAAATTCATATTTTTTTAAAAATTTTTCTTTTACAATTGACTAAAACAAAAACAAATAATATAATTGTATAATATAAAAAGAGGGAAAATTATGGGAAATATAGTATTATTAGATGATTTAACAATTAATCAAATAGCAGCTGGAGAAGTTGTAGAAAGACCTGTAAACGTAGTTAAAGAATTAGTAGAAAATTCAATAGACGCAGGAGCAAAAGAAATTATTGTTGAAATAAAAAATGGTGGAAAAACATATATAAAAGTTAGTGATAATGGAAAAGGCATAAGAAAAGATGATATGGAAATTGCATTTGAAAGACATGCAACTAGTAAAATAAGAAGTATAAGTGATATAGAAAAGATTTCTTCTATGGGGTTTAGAGGAGAGGCATTAGCAAGCATTGCTTCTATATCTAAAACCACAATGATATCAAAAACGGAAGAAGAAGAAACAGGCTATAAAATTGTAAATATTGCAGGGAATATTGAAGAGATGGAAGAAGTTGTAGTACAAAGAGGAACAACAATTTTAGTAGAAGAATTATTTTTTAATACACCTGTAAGATATAAGTTTTTAAAACAAGATAGTACAGAATTTAGGTATATAAAAGAATGGATGCAAAAAGCAGCATTAGCAAATCCAAATATTTCTTTTAGATTACTTAATTCAGGAAAGATAGTATTAAAAACTTCTGGAAATGGAAAATTAGAAGATGTTATATATACAATATATGGAAAGCAAGTAAAAGATAATTTAATTGAAGTAAATTATGATGCAAATAATATAAAGATAACAGGAGTGATAGGAAATACCTTAATAGCTAAGGAAAATAGAAAAGACCAAATATTTTTCTTAAATAAGAGATATATTAAAAATAATATTATAAGTAATAGTGCAGACCAAGCATTTAAAGGTGGAACAGGAATAAATAAATTTGGATTTTTTATTTTAAATATAGAAATGAGTCCGGATATGTATGACATAAATGTGCATCCAACGAAACTAGAAGTTAGATTTAAAAATGAAGATTCTATATATAAAGCAGTATATTATGCAATCAAGAGTTCACTTTTAAAAAGTGAGTTTTTAGGAAACAATGAAAATGAAAATGAAGAAAAATATGTGGAAAATGAATATAATTTTTTAACTAATCATTTTGTTAGTGATAATAACTTAGAAGAAAAAAGTGATGAAAAAGAAACAAAAGAAGAAATTAAAGTTGAAAATCATGAATTAATAAAAAGAAATACTAAGAGGAAGATAGAATATAATTATGTAGGAATTTTATTTAGAACTTATATAATTATTGAAATAGATAATGAAGTATATTTTATAGACCAACATGCAGCACATGAAAGAATTTTATATGAAGAAATAAAGGAAAATTATAAGAATAATATAAAAAATAACACACAAATGATGTTAATTCCAGAAGTATTAAATTTATCACATAAAGAGATTGAATTTATAAAAAAATATCTTCAAATGTTTAAAAATATAGGATTTGATATTGAACCATTTGGTGATTTATCCATAAAAATTAATGGAATACCAGATTTAGATTATAAAACAAATAGCAAACATATATTTTTAGATATCTTAGATGAAATGATGACAAATGAAAGAGGGCAAATAAGAGATATAGAAGAAAGATTTATTGCCACTGTTGCATGTAAAGCAGCTGTGAAAGCCCATATGGATTTAACTAGGGAAGAGGTAGATTATTTAATACAAAATTTATTAAATTTAAATAATCCATATACATGCCCACATGGAAGACCAACTACAATAAAATATACAAGAGAAGATTTAGAAAAATTAAAAAAATAGTATGTTAAAAAAAGGTATAAATCTATGAAATCTGTAAACAATAAAAATAAAAGATTTACGGAGGAATAGGTTTATGAAGAAAATTTTATTAATATTACTTGGTATTATTTTTATAATAGGAGGAATTTTTGTTGCAATATTAATTTCAAAACCAAATGAAAATGAAATACCACAAAATGTAACAGAAGAAGCGGTATATAGTAATAGAACAAATACAGAAAATGAAAACAATAATCAAAGTTTGACTAAAAATGAAACAATGCAAACAGATGCTAAAGAAGAAAGAATATCTCCAAATGCGTTTATAACATATAAAAGAACATATAAAAAATGTGGGCATACAACGAGTGAATATAAAGAAATACCAAAAGATTTAGTTAATTTAACAAAAGAAGAATTACAAGAAATATATAATGATTGGACAATAGAAAAGTTTTCAGATACAGATATAATTTTAAATAAAGAAGAAGAAGGAAGTTGTGATGAACATTTTGTTATAAGAGATGTTGATGGAATGGTCACAGTATTCCATATATTAGATGATGGAACAGAAGAAGAGTATATGGTAACTGATATTGCAACAGAATATTTAACTGATACTGATAAAATAGAAATGCAAAATGGAATAAAAGTAAATGGAAAACAAAATTTAAATCAATTAATAGAAGATTATGAATAAATTTGAATTTATTATGTAAATATGTATAATTAAAGTAGCTTTTTGCTGTACCCCAATAGGGATTTGGTAAATTCTTGGAGGGGTAACCTCCAAGTTTAACTAACGAGGAGGAAATTATGGGAAAGTCAGCGAAACTCTATTACACTTGCATAGTTGTTGCAATGGTAAGCCTGATACCAATTATAATTCTAGCTATTATTGCATTTTTTTCTAAAAGTATTGTTTTAGGAATTGTTGCAGTAATAGGGCTTATAGCAGAATTTATTGAGGCAGGCTTGATGGAAGAGTTGCTTAGAGACCGTGGGATTATCCCTAAGTAGAAAAATCCCTCTGGGTAACCAGAGGGATTTACTATGTGTATATGATATATAACAATAATAAAAAAGGGGGAGGCAAATTTGCTTCCCTCTTGGTTATTATGGATGTATTGTTACCAAACTTACAGAAAATACTTTATATGAGAGCATCAAGCTCAGGAGATAAAGTATTTGTGGGAATGATATTTTGAGAACCACAATTGCCACATGTAAATGAACACATAGCAGGAGTGTTGCCATCAAAAGATAAGTCATTCAAGGTAACTTCCAGCAAAGCATGGCAATTAGTGCACTCAACGAAAGATGTGCCAGGCTTCTGAATAGCAATAACCTTCATAATAAATCCTTTCAATTAATATCAATAATGATATACTATAATTATAACACATTTTACATAAAATAACAAATTGGCTCTAAAAAAGCTTTCAGATAAACTATCTAAAAGCTTTTTATTTTTTAGTTATTTTCTTATTTATTTTTTGATTTCTTTTCTTTTTTGTCAATTGTAACTTCTTTTTTTAAATCTTGTTTATCAATAAACCCTTTGTTATATAAATCATGAATATACATGATAAGTGAAAATACTGTTGCAACTAAAGCTAAGCAATATAAAGCTAAATCAATACTATCCCATATATTTACTAAATTAAATTGTTTAGTTAATAATGAAAATACAATTGCTAAATAAAACAAGACAGTTGCGAGTTTTCCATACCACTTACTATAAACCACTACATCTTTTCCATAAAGGAAAGATGCTCCTACTATCATAATAAACTCTTTTAATAAAACTATTCCTAAAATCCAATATCCAAATTTAGGTATAACACCAGCTATTACTAAAGATGCTAAAGTTGCGATTTGTGTAAGTTTATCAGCTAAAGGGTCCATTAATTTACCAAAATTTGAAACTAAATTATATTTTCTGGCAATAAATCCATCAGCAATATCTGTTATACCAGATATAGTAAAAAATGCGAAAGCTAAAATATAATTACCAGAAAATATATTTATTAAAATAAATGGTATTAATAAAAATCTTATAATTGTTAGTATATTTGGTATATGTTTTAACATTTCTTTCTCCTAATTATTTTTCTACATCAAATTTTAATTTATCATTTTCGACATCTACAGTTACATGTTCTCCATCAATAAGTTCTTTTCTTAATATCATTTCAGATAATTCATCTTCTACATATCTTTGAATAGCTCTTCTTAAAGGTCTTGCTCCAAACTTAATATCTGTACCTTTTTCTAAAAGATAATTTTTAGCATTTTCTGAAACTGTCATAGTAATATCTTTATCTTTTAAAGCAGTTGAAGTATCTTTAAGCATTAAATCAACAATTTGAAGTAATTGTTCTTTTGTTAATGGGTCGAAGCTAATAATTTCATCTACTCTATTTAAAAATTCAGGTCTAAATACTTCTTTTAAGCTATCCATTACTTTATTTTTATCAACAGTTTGTTTACCAAAACCGATTGAATTAGTATTTACATTAGAACCAGCATTTGATGTCATAATTATAATTGTATTAGAAAAGCTTACTGTATTTCCTTGGCTATCTGTTAATATTCCATCATCTAATACTTGTAATAAGATATTAAATACATCTGGATGAGCTTTTTCAATTTCATCTAAAAGAATAATTGAATAAGGTTTTCTTTTTACTTTTTCTGTAAGTTGACCTGCATCATCATAACCTACGTATCCTGGAGGGCTACCTATTAATTTAGAAGTTGAATGACTTTCCATATATTCAGACATATCAATTCTAATAATAGAATCTTCACTTCCAAACATTTCATAAGCTAAAGCCTTTGCAAGCTCAGTTTTACCAACACCTGTAGGTCCAACAAATATAAATGAAGGTGGTCTTTTTGTGCTTTTTAATCCTGCACGATTTCTTCTAATTGCTCTTGCTACACTACTTACTGCCTCATCTTGACCAATAATTCTTTTATGGAGATTTTTCTCTAAATTCAATAATTTTTGAGTTTCTTCTTCAGTAATTTTATTTACTGGAATTTTAGTCCAGTTTTCAATAACATTTGCAATATCCTGAACAGTTAATTGTTTTGGCTTTGCTTTTTTACTTAAAGCATCAATTTGTTCAATTAATTGACATTCACGAGTTTTTAAGTCAGCAGCTTTTTGATAATCTTCTGTAGAATCAGCAGCTACAACTTCTTCTTTTTCTGCTTGTACTTTTGATAATTCTTGTTTTAACATTTCTAATTTAAATAATTCTTTATTTTCTAGATTTATTCTTGAACAAGCTTCATCAAGAATATCAATTGCTTTATCAGGTAAAAATCTATCATGAATATATTTTTCTGACATAATAACAGCTTGACGAATAACGTCAGATGAGATTTTTACTTTATGATATTCTTCATAATATTTTTTAATTCCTTCTAATATTTTTATTGAATCATCAATATTAGGTTCTTCAACTAACACCTGTTGGAATCTTCTTTCTAAAGCAGAATCTTTTTCAATATATTTTCTATATTCTTTTAGAGTTGTTGTACCAATTAATTGGATTTCTCCGTTAGATAGAGCAGGTTTTAAAATATTTGCAGCATTCATAGAATGCTCTCCATCTCCAGCACCAATAATATTATGGATTTCATCTATAACAAGAATAATATTTCCATATTCTTTACATTCATCAATAATACCTTTCATTCTTGATTCAAATTGACCTCTAAACTGAGTACCAGCTATGATTGAAGTCATATCGAGCAAATATACCTCTTTATTAAGAAGTTTGGCAGGTACATTGTGATTTGCAATTTTAATAGCTAAACCTTGAGCTATGGCAGTTTTACCAACACCAGGTTCACCTATTAAACAAGGATTATTCTTTGAACGTCTATTTAATATTTGAATAATTCTTTGAATTTCCTTATCTCTTCCAATAACTATGTCTAATTCGTGATTCTTAGCTTTTTCTGTAAGATTAGTTCCATAAGTATCTAAGAATTTCTTTTTCTTATTTTGCTTTTTATTAGTTTTCTTTTCAACTTTTACCTTTTTTCTACCATTACTTGATTCTGCGTTTTTATCAGAAGATTTATTTTGAAACATATTGAATATAGAACCAAGTGGAATAGCTGCACCTGATATTTTAGGTGAATCATCATCTGGGTTATCATTTCTATTATCAAATGTGATTGCTCCTTCAATATTTTCTATATCTTCTAAATTTATATTTTCGGCTAAATCTTTAAATATTGTTTCAAATTGTTCTGTCATATCATTAAGATTTACATTATCTTTTGAAAGAATATTATTTTGTTCTGCTAATACTTCAGTAGGATTAATCCCTTTTTTCTTAGCACAGTCATAACAATAACCTTCTAAAGACTCTTTACCATTTTCTATTTTTTTATAAAAAAGTACGGCAGGTTTTTTATTACATTCTGAACATAACATACTTTAAATTCCTCATTTCTATATATAAATTATATCTATACTATAATACCCCAAATTGGCTAAATAGTCAACAATATACAATAAAATTAATGGAATTTTAATAATAAAAATTCAATAAAAAAATTAATAAAATATAGTGAAAAACATAAAATAATATGTTATTATAAAAAGAGAATATAAAAAAGGAGAAACGTATGGCAAATACAGTAAAATTAGAACAGGCAAAAGAAATAGAAAAATGGATGAAAGAAAATAAAAAAACTCAACCTCCTTCAGCAGCATCAAAAGATGAAACTGAAAGAAAGTTAGGACAAAATTTACACCATATAAAAGAATTTTTAAAAAAATATTATGAATTAGAAACAGAAGAAGAAAAAGAAGCGTTTAGAAATAAATTTCCAGAAGTAGAAGAAATAATAGAAATTGTAAATAAAATAGAACCAATATATTTTCAAAATGCAAAAGAAATTAAAAGATGGATGCAATTAATGGTAAAAAATAGAAAACCATCAAGAAATTCTAAAAATGAAAATGAAAGAAGGTTAGCAAGAAATTTACATTATATAAGAATTGTAATAAAAAAATATAATAGTTTAAGTGAAAAAGAACAAGAAGAATATAGAAAAAAGCATCCAGAAATAGAAGAAGTAATAAGTATTGTAAATTGGATTGATAGTAATGACTTATCTAAGCATTTAATAAATGCAAGAAAAGTAAGAGATTGGATGGAAGAAAAAAATACAGATAAACCACCAACAGTTGTTTCTCAAGATTTAACTGAAAAGAAATTAGCAAGGGCATATCAAAATGCTAAAAGTAAATTAATAAAGCCTTTTCTTGATTTAGAAACAGAAGAAGAACAAGAAGAATATAAAAGGCAACATCCGGAATTAGAAGAAGTAATGGATATTGTAAGAAAAATAGAAACAAATAATCCAAGAAAAAAATGTTTAAAAAAAGCAAAAGAAAAAAGAGATAATGCAAGAGAAAAGAAAAAAGAGGCTGAGAAATTACAAGAAGAGGTAAAACAAAAAATAAATACGAAAGAAGGAGAATTTTATGATAAATAGCATGATTCCTTATAAAGAAGGAATATTTAATAAAATATATAGATTTTTTAAAAAACTATTTAGAAAAAATGTGGAAGTAAAAAAAGAAATAATAATTCCTAAGGAAATTAATAGTTTTAAAGAAAAAATTGTAATAAAAGAAGATGAAGAAAGAAAAAGATTATTAGAATTAAGAGCAAAATGGGAGAATGGAGAGATTGAAGCAGATGATATATCTGATGAAGATATAGATAAAATCGTTGAAATATATAATGAGGAAACTAGAAAAATAGAAGAAGAAACTCAATTTATAAAAGAAAATATTTCTAAAATGCTTAATGAGTTAAAGCAGGGAACTAACTAATTAAAGCTTGATAAAAGAAGAAATGAATGTTATAATAAAAAGGAAAACTTATGAATGAGGTTAAAAAATGAATGTAAATTTACCAGATGAACATCCAATAAAAAAGAAACAAATAATTATATATGTTAGTATATTAGTAGTTTGTATAATATGTGTAATAGTAGCTTTTTATGTGCAATTTTATGCGAGAATAGATATAGGAAGTTTAGTAGGAATAACATCAGAAAATGCATTAGGACAAAAGACAGAAGAAGAAATACAAACTTTAGATACAGATTTTGGTAATCTTTTTGTAAATACTGTTCAAAATGATAATGGAGAAAATAATAATAAGAAACAAGATGAAAGCAAACCTTTAGTTTATACTAATTATGAAAAAAAGGAAAGTAAATTAAATAGCTATGATTTAGAGGTTCGCATTCCATATATAAATGTAAAAAGTGATGTTATAGATGGATATAACAAAGAGATAGAAGATATTTTTGTAAATATTGCAAATAATGTTTTACAAAGTGAAAATACAAATATTATATATACTGTAGATTATGTTGCGAATGTAAAAGATGGAATTTTATCAGTTATGATAAGGTCAAATTTAAAAGAAGGGGCTAATGCACAAAAAGTAATAATTCAAACATATAATTATGATTTAAGAAATAATAAAGAAATTACATTGGAAGAAGTATTAAGAATAGAAAATTTAAAAATAGAAGATGTAGAAAATAAAATAAAATCTAAAATAGAAGAAGAAGAAAAGAAAGCGGAGGATTTAAAAAGTCTAGGATATAATATTTATTCAAGAGACCCTTCAAGTGATATATATAGTATAGAAAATTCTACGGAATTTTATTTAGACGGAAATGCTTTATATATAATATATGCATATGGAAATGCAGCAGAAACCAGTGAAATGGATTTAGTTATATTCTAAAAATCAAAAAATTAAGAAGAGAAGTAAATGCTTCTCTTCTTAATTTTTTGAAAATAAAAGGGGATGTTTTTTATTTTAAATCAGTAATCTCTTTACTGATTATGGTTATATTTTAATTATTTTATTTGTCCATTTTGTGAACTCAAAGTGAAGAAACAATAAAATGTAAAAAATATATTTTATATTTTAAATTAAAAAAGAGTAGAAAATTTTCTACTCTTAAGCTAAGGTTGTTCAGCTAATTTTATAGTTAATTCTCTTTCTTGACCTTCACGATTTACTGTAACTTTCATCTCATCTCCAATTTGATGTTTATTTTTAATTTCATTTAATTCATCCATAGTGGTGATTTTTTGTCCATCAGCTTCAATAATTACATCTCCTGGCTTAATACCAGCTTTTTCTGCTGCTGAGAAGTCATCTACAGCCTTTACATATACACCAACTACTAGATTATTTTCTTTTGCTGTTTCTTCATCTAAATCCATACCTGTAACGCCAATATAAGGTCTTCTTACTTTACTATATTGAATTAATTGACTTGTTACATCTTCTGTAGAGTTTATAGGGATTGCAAATCCCATACCTTCAATACCTTCACCTTGTAATTTTAATGTATTAATACCAACAACTTGACCTTGGCTATTTACTAAAGCTCCACCACTATTACCAGCATTTATGGCAGCATCTGTTTGGATTAAAGTATAAGTAATTCCATCAGAGTCTGTGATTTTACGATTTACTGCACTTATAACACCACAAGTTATTGTACTTTGTAATCCTAATGGATTCCCAACAGCCATAGCAAATTCTCCAACTTTTATATTATCAGAATCAGCAAATTCAGCTTTTGGAAGACCTGTTTTATCTATTTTTAATACAGCTAAATCTGTTTGTTCATCTTTTCCTATAATTTTAGCTTCATATTCAGTATCATCATTAAATAATGTTACTGTAACTTTTGTTGCTTCAGACAAATCGTAGAAAGAATTTTCTGATGAACTTGATACTATATGGTTATTTGTCAAAATATATCCATCGTCACTTATAATAATTCCAGAACCTGTAGCTGTTGCAGTTGCGTTTTGACCTTGATTACCAAACATAGAAATTAATGAATTTACAGTATATTCTACTTTTATTCCTACAATTGATGGTAATATTTTATTTGCAGCATAAACTGCTGTGTCAGAATAGTTAGATAATGATGTTTGACTTACATATCCACTATTAGTTAAGTTTTGCGAGTTAGAGCTATTATTAGATTGGTTACCTAAAATACTATTTCTAATAGATGGTACTCCAAAACAAGTACCTACAACTACTGCACATCCGAAGTACTCCACTTACAAAAGGTACTAAAAATCCTTTACAGAATCCTAGTCTTGCTTTTGGTGCTTTTTCTTTTTCATAAACAGCTTTATAAGAACTAGGATTTTGTACTGTTTTTAAATTTGAATTTTTTTCTTGTTTTACATTCTTTTTTTCTTCTTTATTTTCATCCATTTTATAAGACCTCCTAATAATCTTTTATCTATAATATCCTAATCTGATGATATAATACAATAGGTTTGTGAATATTTTGTGAAAGAAATTAGAAAATTTTAAGTTATTAAATTTTTGTTTCCTATTGAAAAACAAGCTTTAAGAATATATAATATATAAAAATATAAGTAAAGGGTGAAAGAAATGCAAAAGATGTTAAAAGAAAATAAGGGAATAACTTTAGTAGCATTAGTAATAACAATTGTTGTAATGTTAATAATTGCAAGTATTGCTGTGTATACAGGAAAAGATACAATAAAAGAAGCACAATTAGAAGAATTAAAAACAAATATGTTATTAATAGAGGCAAAAGCAAAAGGTTTAGTTGAAGAAGTAAATTTTAAAATAGGACTAGTAAAACCAGAAGAAGAAGGTTATCAAGGTAAAAAGGACACAGCAGAACAAGAAGTATATGTAGAAGGAGCAAAACTAGAAAAGGCAACTAATATATCAGCGCCATCTAGTATTCCTGTATCAGAATGCTATGAAGTAACTAGTGAAGCAATGAATGAGTGGGGATTAGATAATATAGAATTAGAAGAAGGAGAATATTATTTAGTACAATTTGATGATGTAAATGCAACTGTAGAAGTATATAATACATTAGGATATGATGGGAAATATTCATTAACAGAAATAGAAAGTATAGAAGAATAGAAGGAATAAAAATGAAAGAAAAGGAAATAGAAAGATTAACAAAACTAAAGGAAATAGAAAAAGATTTATATAATAAAGGATTTCAAAATATATGTGGAATAGATGAAGCAGGAAGAGGACCTCTAGCAGGTCCTGTTGTTGTAGCTGGGGTTATTATGCCTAAGGATTCAATGATAGAATTTGTAAATGATTCAAAAAAAGTAACAGAAAAAAGAAGAGAAATGTTATATGATAAAATAAGAGATGAAGCAATTAGTTATTCAATTGCAGTAATAGACCAAAATGTAATAGATGATATAAATATATTAAATGCAACAAAAAAGGGAGTAACAGAAGTTGTTGACGGTTTAGATGTAAAACCAGATTTAATAATAGTTGATGCATTAGAACATATAAATACAAGAGGAATTCCTTATGAAGCTATAATAAAAGGAGATGCCAAATGTTATAATATAGCTGCAGCATCAATTTTAGCTAAAGTTACAAGGGATAGAATAATGAGGCAATGGGATGAAATATATCCTGAATATGGATTTTTATCAAACAAAGGATATGGAACAGCTAAACATATTGAAGCAATAAAGAAATATGGACTTTGTCCAATACATAGAAGAACATTTACAACACATTTTATTTAATATACGTAAATAATTTAAATGAAAAAATATATAATATTAATAAAAACACAGGAAGGAGAAAAATAAAAAATATATGACTATTTTAGATATAATTGCTAAAAAGAGGGATGGAAAAAGTTTAACGAAAGAAGAAATAGAGTTTTTTATAAATGGATATACTAAAGGTGAAATTGCAGATTATCAAGTAGCAGCATTAATTATGGCAATATATATAAAAGGAATGACAGATGAAGAAATTGTAAATTTAACTTTAGCAATGGCTAATTCTGGGGAAGTATTAGATTTGAAAGAATTAAATAAAGTAATAGTAGATAAACATTCAACAGGAGGAGTTGGAGATAAAGTATCTTTGATATTACTTCCATTAGTTGCATCATGTGGAGTAACTGTTGCTAAAATGTCTGGAAGAGGTTTAGGATTTACAGGAGGAACTGCGGATAAATTAGAGTCAATTCCTGGATATAGAACTAATTTAGAGGTCAAAGAATTTATTAATAATGTAAAGAATATAGGAATAAGCATGATATCACAGAGTTTAAATTTGGCACCGGCAGATAAGAAAATATATGAATTAAGGGATGCTATTTCATGTGTAGAAAGTATACCTTTAATTGCATCTAGTATAATGAGTAAGAAAATTGCAAGTGGAGCAGATAAAATTGTAATAGATGTAACAGTTGGAAAAGGTGCTTTTATGAAAGATGAAAAATCGGCTAAGATGTTAGCAGATGAGATGATAAAAATAGGAAGTTTAGCAGGTAAGGAAACGGTATGTATATTAACAAATATGGATGAACCTTTAGGATATAGTGTAGGTAACTTGTTAGAAGTAAAAGAAGCAGTAAAAGCACTTCAAGGGCATATTGCTGAGGATGTAAAAGATGTAGTATTAGAATTGGGTGCATATATGTTGATGTTTGCAGGAATAACAAAAAATGTAGAAGAAGCAAAAGATATTTTGGAAATGAATTTAGTAAATGGAAAAGGATATGAAAAATTTATAGAATTAGTAAAAGCTCAAGGTGGAGATACTAGTTATATATCAGATTTAGATAATTTTGAAACTTCAAAATATATAGAACCTATTTATAGTGAAGAAGAAGGATATATTTGTGAAATGGATGCTAAAAAAATAGGAAATTTAGTATGTAGTTTAGGTGCAGGAAGAATTGAGAAAGAGGATAAAATAGATAAAACAGTAGGAATTATTTTTGAAAAAAAGGTTGGAGATTTTGTAGATAAAAGTGAAGTTTTAGGATATTTACATGTAAACAAATCAGAACAATTAGAAACAGCAAAAGAAAGTTTAAATGAAATAATAAAAATAAGAAAGGAAAAGCCTGAAGTTAAGAAAACAATAATAAATATAATAAAATAGGAATATTAGGAAAATAAATATAAGTAATTGAAAAAATTAAATATTATGGTATAATATTATAAGAGAAATACGAAAGGATGATAAAAATGAAGAAAAAAGAAGTAAATCCAGCAAAAAGAAGATATGAAAAAGGACAAATATTTATAAAAATAACAGCAGGTATTCTTGCTTTATTAATGGTTGCAGGAGTTGCAGCAACACTTTTATTTGTTTTAGTCTAATGAAAAGTAGGAGAAATATATGGTAATAGATTTTGGAATGAATTGGGAAAATTTTTATACAGAAAATATAGTAGCATATATAAAGTCTTTGCAAGAAAATCCATTTGAGTTAGTAACTTTAATTTTAGATTTAACAATAGTAATATTTTTATTATATTGTTTTTTTAAGATTGTTAGAGGTTCAAGGGCATGGCAATTAATAAAAGGAATAGCTCTATTAATTGTTGCAACATGGGTTAGTGGGCTTTTAAATTTGAAGATATTAAACTGGATTTTAACAGGAATTATGAACTTAGGAGTTATTGCAATTATTGTAATATTCCAGCCAGAATTAAGACGTGCATTAGAACAACTTGGAACAAATAAATTAACTAAGTTCTTTGGTATTGATAAAGATTTAGCAACAAGGACTAAAGAAGATGTATATAAAGTAGTAATTGCAGCAACAGAGCTTGCAAAAACAAAAACTGGAGCTCTAATAGTAATCGAAAGAGATATAAAAATACAAGATATAATAGCAACAGGAATACCAATGAATGCTGATGTTTCACCTCAATTACTTGTTAATATATTTCAACCTAAAACTCCTCTACATGATGGAGCAGTTGTAATATCAGGAAATAAAATAGCAGCAGCAGCTTGTGTTTTACCACTTGCTGATGACAAGGATATTGCAAAAGAATTAGGAACAAGACATAGAGCGGCAATAGGAATTTCAAAAGAATCTGATAGTATAGTTGTAGTAGTTTCAGAAGAGACTGGAAAGATATCAGTTGCAAAAGATGGAACATTAATTGCAGATGTAAGAGAAGATGTATTAAAGAAAATATTAATTAGCAATATAGTAACTAAACGTTTTGCAGTGGAAAAGAAGGAAAGAAAAAATAGAATAAAACAAATAAAAGAAAGAATAAAAAAAGATAAAAAAGAAGAAAAAAGAGAAAACAAGGAAAATAAAAAAGAAGATAAAGAAGAATAATTGGTCGCTTTCTTAAGCGACTTTTCTATTATAAAAAAGGAGTAATTATGAGGAATATAAAATTAACAATAGAATATGATGGAAGTGAATTTAATCGGTTGGCAAAAGCAACCTGATAGATTAAATATACAAGGAACAATAGAAAAAGCAATTGAAAAAATAACAGGTGAGGAAGTAAATTTAATTGCATCTGGTAGAACAGATAGAGGAGTACACGCAATTGCTCAGGTAGCTAATTTTAAAACTAATTCTAATCTTCCAGTAGATAAATTTCCTATTGCAATAAATAGTAATCTAAAACATTCTATAAAAATTCAGAATGCAGAAGAAGTAGATGAAAGTTTTAATAGTAGATTAAGTTGTAAACAAAAAACTTATAGATATATTATTAATAATTCAAAATATGGAACAGCAATTTATCGTAGATTAGAAACCCAAATCCCAATGAAATTAAATATAGAAAAGATGAAACAAGCAGTTAAATATTTTGAAGGAGAACATGACTTTAAAGCTTTTAAAGCAAGTGGAACTAGTAGTAAAAGTAGTGTAAGAACAATTTATAAAGCAGAAGTAATTAAAATGCCAAATGATAGAATTTATATAGAATTAACTGGAAGCGGATTTTTATACAATATGGTTAGAATAATTAGTGGAACATTAGTTGATGTTGGTTTAGGAAAAATAGAACCAGAGGATATTAAAGATATTATTGAATCAAAAGATAGGCAAAAAGCAGGAAAAACTTTACCTCCACAAGGATTATATTTACTAAGAGTAGAATATAAATAAAGATATTTTGTTAACCAAAAAAATAAATTTGCATAAAATATAGTAAAACATAAAGGAGAGAAAGAATATGAATGTTTTACTAATATTTTTTGCATTACCCATTGCAACTATTATAATTTCAATAGCATTACAAAAAATTTTAAAATGTCCTCCGTTAGTTGCTGCAATTATATTTTCAATATTTCTAATTGTAACATTTATTATTAATAATATTAATTTTTTAATAGCAACAATTATTTATACAATAATTAGTTTTATAACAGCTGTGATTGTTTGCTTTATATGTAAAATCTTAAGAAGAATAAGGGAAAATAATTATAAATGTGGCTGTGATTGTAATTGTGGTTGCAATAATAATTCTAATAATAACGAGTTACTTACTATAAATAGTAGATGTGGAAATCTTGAAAATGGTAATTTACTTACAATATCTAGTAATGGATGTAATGGGACTAATAATGATTTGTTAACTATTAGTTCAAATAATGGAAATGGTAATTGTAATTGTAGTTGTTCAGATAATAATGACTGCAATAATGATAATAATAATTGTAGCAATGTTTCAACTACAAATGGTGTAACTGCAAGAATTAATGTAATACCAAATAGTAATGATAATGGAAGAACAGGTTGTATATGCGGAAGATATGGAAGAAGATGTTAGAAGAAAATAATAGTTCTACAATTTAATTTGAAACTAAAGTACTTATAAGACATTACAAAAGTAGTGTCTTTTATTATTTGAGTATTATTAATAAATGTGCTATAATATATACTGTTGCAAATATATATTAGGCAATTAAAAAAGGAGAATATTTTTTTCTTTTGTCATATATAATATAAAATAATGTTATCAAATTTAGAAAGGATAATAATGGTTATTGATATATTAATATGTGGTATGAAGTCTAATGGAAACCCTATTGTTTCTTTTAGTGATGATTACTGCTTACATGAATATTCTTGGTTTGAGATTGAACTTTCTTGTAGAGAATATTTGATGCAAGAGATGAAAATCAAGAATTATGTACCGAGCAATCTCAATGAAAAGAGTAGGCTTTTATTAGATGGTTCATGCCATATTAAAGAATTATCTTATAATCTTATGAAGGAGTTTCTAAAATCAGAAACATGTTTTATTTTGTTCCCTGACTTTATGGATAAAAATAGCAATTTCAAGTTGATGCTTGAAAAGTTGAGCACTAATTTGGAGTGGGCGTATAAAATTACCCATAATGATGATGTCATCATTATGGACCGGCGCGAGAATCCAAGGGATGTGCTATTTACTAAGATTTAGTAGAAATACTACTAGTCAGAGCAAGAAAACCATTGCCTAAATAAAAGTGTTATATTATAGCGCTAAAGTGAGAAATGGATTTAATGCTATTTCTCACTTTAATATTAATATTTGCTTAATTAACATCTTAAATTAAGTAATTATAAATATTGTTTGCTTAAACTTTACTTTTTAAATGTTCCATGTTATTATAAAAAATAATTAGGAGGAAAAGATGATAGAGATTATAGAAGAAACTTTAATTGATAGTATAAAGTTATTACCATTTTTATTTATTACATATTTAATAATGGAATATATAGAACATAAAACAAGTGACAAATTAAAAAATACAATTAAAAAATCTGGAAAATATGGACCAGTAATAGGTGGTTTGCTAGGTACAATTCCACAATGTGGTTTTTCAGTTGCAGCGACAAATTTATATGCAACAAGAATAATAACACTAGGTACTTTGATTTCAGTGTATCTTGCAACTTCGGATGAAATGATTCCGATATTATTATCAGAAGGAGCACCGATTACAACCATATTATCAATATTAGGAATTAAATTAGTAATTGCAATAATTGCAGGATTTATAATTGATTTTATTATAAGAAGAAAGAATAAAGAAAACGATGAAGAAGAAAGAATAATAGACTTATGTGAAAAAGAACATTGTCATTGTGAACATGGTATTTTTAAATCAGCATTAAAACATACATTGAATATATTTGTATTTATAATAATTATAACATTTATAATAAATATACTTATTCATTTTATAGGGGAAGATAATATTGCAAATTTTGTTAGGATAAATCCAATACTTGGTCCTGTACTTGCAAGTATAATTGGATTAATACCGAATTGTGCATCATCTGTTATATTAACTCAGTTATATGTAGAAAATGTCATACCAGTAGCTACTATGATTTCAGGATTGTTAGCTGGAACTGGAATAGGACTTGCGGTTTTATTTAAAATGAATAAGGGGATTAAAGAAAATCTTAAAATTACGGCTTTATTGTATGTAATAGGTGTAATTTCAGGAATCATATTACAGTTGATAGGAGTACAATTTTAAAAGGAATAGATATATATACCTATTCCTTTTTCTTTTTTCTTAAATTAACAACTATTGCATCTTGATTATCAAAGATGTATTTTGAATCTGTAGTATCTGTTTGAATTGGATTTATTTCATCACTATTATCATCTCTGAAATCAATATGTTTTGGGTTGAATTTTTTTCTAATATCACTTGTATCATCTTCTGATGCTGTTGTAACTCCATCTGAATATTTACCAAAGTCAAATGTTTTAATTTTATGTGGTTCTTTATATTTGGATTCTAAGAAGCCTAATTTACCAGGTCCAACATTTGGTTTACCACTAGAATCTCTTACCTTAAATGCACAATCTTTTGCACCTAAAGTTTGTAGTTTACCAGGTTTAAAATAAGCAACGAAATCCCATTTTACACTACTATATTTAGGGTCATATTGCATTTTCTTAAGGTCCATAGAACTTCCATATGTCCATTCTCTGTGTGTTCCAAATTCACTTGACCACCATTCAAGTTCATCATATGCTGCATTTCCTGTAAATACTTTATTTGCACAGTTAGATAGAATTGTATTTCTATAATTTACAGATAATTCAGGAGTTTCTAATTGTTGTAAGTTTTGAGTTGAAATAGTAGTACCAACTTTATATTTTCTATACATTGTAAACATTGCTTCAGTATCTTTACAAATAAAGTCTGCAAATTCATCAATATAAACAAAGTATGGAACTCTTGAATTTTCTGTACCAGGTCTTCTTAAAACAGAATCTTGCATTGCAATTAAGAAGAATAAACCAAATGCTTTATGTCCAGCAGCTCCTAAATCACCACGTCTTGTACAGATAAATGTTACTTGTGACTTGACAAGCATTTCATCAAAATTAACATTTTCATATCTATTACATAAAATAGGTTTTATTCCAGGAATACGTAATAAATTATCTAGTTGACTAACTATGGTGTAGATATATTTTTCCATGCTTTTTCTTCCTGGACCATCATTATAAAAGTTTTTCTTAAAGTATGTTAATAATACTTGGTATTTTTCTTGAGCTTGTTCATCATTTTGAATTTTACGTTCTAAAATCATGCACATTTTTTCTATTAAGTCGAAATTTGTAAACATTTTTAACATATCATCCATGTTTGGAAGTTTTCCTTCATTTAAATCAGGATAAACTTCTTTTAAAAGTATTGTTACATTTTCAAGTGCTTGCATAACGAAATCTTCTTTATATGCTTCTTTGGCATCATTGTGAGCTGTATTATACATAGCTTTTAAAACAGCTGATATTGTTGATGCTATTTTTGAAGAATCATTATAAATAAAAGGATTTAATCCCATTGAGTTAGGATTTTCTGGGTCTATTAAGTTATATGAAATTCCAAAGTTTTTACAAACATTAATCATATGAGATATAACTTCATAATCAGGAGCCATTAAAGTAAGACCAATGTTTTTATATGTAATATCACTACCTAAGCTAGAAAGTATCATTTTTTTCATATAAGCTTTATATAAAGATTCTTTTCCCTCTTGAGGAATAAGCATATTTAAATTAAAGTGTTTGTTTAAATATTCATTATCATATGGGGCATCTAAAACGGCCAAATTAGTTTTTAATGCCGTGTAACCCATTTCTTTTGAGACTTCTTGGAAGAAGTATTTTCTCTCTAAATCTCTTGCAAATAATGGTTCATATACTAAACTTGTTTTTCCAGAACCAGAACCACCACAAACAAATAATGATTGATATCTAGATTCTTCAGGTATTGTAACAGACTTTCCTGTTTCGCTATTATAACATAGATAAATTTCACAAGTATATGGTCCATGGTCTTTTTTCTTATCAGCTAAACTAATTCCACCATAATCCCAGATAGAACGAGTTTCATCTTTGTTATCATGAACACCGAAGTATAATCTCTTAAATAGTGGATAAATAGTTACAAGTGGTAGATATAAAGAAATACTTACCATTGCTGGAGTTATTAATTCTGAAAAGTTTGTAACTAAATCTACATATCCAGGAACTGATAACAATAGTAACCAGGCTCCCATATTAAGCCATTGTGTATACATTGATACAGCTATAATATATAGACCAATTACATATACATAAAACAATGTAACTTTTTTTGCTTTTGATGTTGCGAACTTTGATGCCCCAGAGAACAGGAATGCAAATATAGGACAAGCTAAAGCAAAAGTATATTCTATTGGTCCCCAATAAGAATATGAAACTCCTGTAAATATCATAAGTAACATTTCAACTAATCTATCAACAGCTAAATATACACTTACTAATGTTAATACATATGTTGCAAAAGTGTTTCTATCAGTTTTTAATACTTTTAAAAATTTATCTATATATTTCATACGTAAAACCCTTTCATTTATTTAAAATCATACATATATATTATCCTATAAATTTTGGAAAAAAACAAGTATTTTGGAGAAAATAATATAGTTTTTGAATAAAAAATCTTCTATAGAATATAATAAAAATAAAATAAATGGAAAGAAAGGAAAATTTTATGCAAGAACAGTATCAAAGAGAGAAAAAAATAATTGAAAAAAATGAAATTGAAAAAGAAATGGATTTGATAAGAACAATCATAAAAACTAGAGAAGAATTAAAGTTAGATAATAAAAATTTTGAGTTTGCTAAAGAGGGGTTAGTTGATTATTATGTTTATCAAATAAAAGCAAATCAAGCCAAGTTAGATTATTTAACTAAATTAGCAAAAGAAAAGGGAATAGAAGTTGATATGATAAGTAATAAACAATATAAATTTTTAATGGAAGCAGAAGAAGCTGTTTAAGTAATATTTGTCCATTTTTCAACATAGAAATGGTAATAAGTTTAAATTATTATTTTGGAGTTGATAAAATGGATATTAATATTATTACTTATTTAGCATGTATTTGTTTTATTTTCATATTTGGAAGACTTTTTATTGTTCCTATTAAAAAAGTTCTAAAATTAGTTTTGAATTCTATTCTAGGTGGGATAGTTATTTTTTTTATTAATATAATAGGTGCAAATTTTGGATTTCATATAGGTCTTAATTTTTTAACAAGTATTTTAATTCGGACTTCTTGGACTTCCTGGAGTTGTATTACTTATTATAATAAAATTATTAGTTGGGTAAATAAAAAAACTTGTAAATTAATTTCAAATTTACAAGTTTTTTTGGTAGCGAAGATGTGATTCGAACACATGACCCTTCGGGTATGAACCGAATGCTCTAGCCAACTGAGCTACTTCGCCATATCAAATTGACAATAACTATTATACTGATAGTTTATCCTTTTGTCAAGATAAAAATACAAGAATTTTTTAAATTCTTGTATTTTATCTATCTCTTTCTTCATCAATACTAATAGATTGTCTAGATTGTTCTTTAGCATCAAGAATTTTTGATGGCTCTTTTTCATCAAGTGAAATTTCTTTTTTGCGTTTTTTAGCCATTTTTCTATCATTGTGTTCTAACATTTTTTCTAGATTATCTATACTTTTATTAGTTTCTGCGATAATAGAACTATATGTATTTTTCCATGTAATTTCTTCACTATTATTTCTATTTTCTTCTTCTAGTTCATCTGAAGAACCAAAGAAAGAATTTAATAATCCCATAAAATCAGTTTTTTTACTTTTTGTTAAATCAGTTTTTTTCATAAACACCTTAAAGTTTACTTTAAGTTTTCACCTCACTTTATAAAATACAAATTTATTTTAACATAAAATGTAAAAAAAATCAAGTAGTTTTACTTGATTTTTTCGTTTGGCTCTAAGAATTTAGAATTTTATAAACTTTTTTTATAAGTTAAATCTCCCATTTGTGAAGTAGGTACATAACCAGGTTTAGCATTTATAACATCAGGAATTCTATTTACAATAGAAGCACAAGTAAGTTCAACAGTAGAAGGTCTGTTTATTACTAAAGTAGTGTTAGGTTCACCTTCAATTGTCCATTCATTTTTATCAAAATCATCTTTAGAATATACTTTACCAATACATTCAGATTCTATTGTAATTCCTTCATCAGTTTCAGTTGTAACAATAGCACTCATTCCTGTAGCATTTCCAGCCTTTATATTCATACCTAATGTATTTGAATGAAGGTCTTCTTTATATGTTTGAGGAATTGTTTTTTGAGTTTGAGATTTAATAGTTAAACCTAATTTATCACATAACCAACCATTAACATTCCACATATAAGATGGTAGATATTCACCTTTATTGATTATTTCTTGTCTTTCTTCATCAGAAATTTTATCAACAGAAGCTACTTGTTTATCAAATTCTTCTAATGTTAATCCAGCTCCATGAGCTTTAGCTAAAGCAATACCATAATCTTCTACATTATAACTAGAACTTCCTTTTATTTTTTTGATACTTTGAGTAGAACCAGCAATACTTGTAATTAATTGTCCCCAATAAATATCTTGGTATCCACTTCCTGTAATTGTACAACCTGTTTTCTTGGCTGTTTCATCTAATTCTTTAGTTATAGATGGATTAGAATTCATAGGGAAAAAAGCTTCTTCACAAGTAGTAATAGCATTAATTCCAAGTTTTGCACATAACATAAGAGGTTCATAGGTTTCAGAAATTAAACTCATAGTAGTTACAATTACAATATCTGGTTTAGTTTGTTTTAGCGTTTCTTCAGCATTATTGGCAGAAACAACTTTAACTCCTTTATTTTCAGTTCCTATTATTTCACCAATATCTTTTCCTATTATATCAGGATTAATATCAATTGCACCTACAATTTCTCCACCTTTTTCATAAACATATCTCATAGTATATACACTCATTTTGCCAACACCATATTGAACAACTTTAATTTTTCCTTGCATAAAACCACTCCTTTATATAAATTTTTTACCAAATTTACATTTTTATTCAAGTGTTTTCAAATATTTATTTAAAATATCAGCACATTTTTTAGAAGCAGATTCTAAATTATCATCAAAAGTTGATGCATTACTGCCATTTGGAGTGTCAGAGATTGTCCTAATTACAGAAAAAGGAACATCATCTAAATAGCAAACTTGACCAATTGCACCACATTCCATATCTACAACATCAGCATCAAAATTTGCTCTTATTTGGTCTTTAAGTGAAGCATCTTCACAGAAAATATCGCCTGTAGCAACTATTCCTAATTTTATTTTATAATCAGAATCTGAATTATTTTTTAGAAGATTTTGAATATTTTCAATAAATATAGGGTCACATTCTATTGAATTTCCTATTCCTGTTATAAAACCTTTACTATGACCAAAAGCTGTAATATCGAAATCATGTTGGACAACTTGTTTTCCAATTAAAACGTCACCAATATTTAAAAGACCATTAATAGAGCCAGCAGCACCAACATTTATAACAGTATTTACTTTATATTTATCTATCATAATTTGAGTAGTTCTTGCAGCATTTACTTTTCCGATACCACTTTGAACCAATACACATTTTTGATTTTGTATTTTTCCTTTGCAAAAAGTTAAATTATAAACTTCTTCTTTTGAAATATCTTTCATTAATTCTTCAATTGCTTCTTCCTCTTCTTCCATAGCAACTATAATACCTATTTTTTGCATAAAATCACTCCCTTTTAATTGGCTCTTATTATATAATAAATATTAATTTTATTCAATATTTTGATATTTTTTTACATTATACTTGCAACTTTTTTTATTTTAAGTTAATATAATAAAGTAAATTGAAAGAAATGCAAATAAAAATAAGAAGAAAGGAGTAGAATTTTAAATCAAGCGCCAGAACTTTTATAATAAAGTTGACGAGGTCTAGAGTTATCGAAAAATTCGGCGGGTGCTCTAGTGGCTATTGCTTAAAGTCAAAGTGCTAATAAAAAAATAATAGCAATATTATAACAAAGGTTAGTGCAATTAAGCTTATTTTTGCATACTTTCAATTCCATATAAAATTAATTTTTTAAGGAGGTACATACAATATGTGTGGAATTGTAGGTTATATAGGAACAAAAAAAGCAAGTCCTATTCTTATTAATGGACTTTTAAGATTAGAGTACAGAGGTTATGACTCAGCAGGAATAGCAACTTTAGAAGATGAAGGACTTACTGTAATGAAAGACAAAGGAAGAGTAAAAAATTTATATAATATACCAGGAATTAATGATTTAAAAGGAACAATTGGAATTGCTCATACAAGATGGGCAACACATGGAAAACCATCAAAGGAAAACTCACATCCTCATGTAGATAATTCAGAATCTTTTAGTGTAGTTCATAATGGTATTATTGAAAATTATAATGAACTTAGAAAATTTTTAACAGATAATGGATATAAATTTTATTCACAAACAGATACAGAGGTTATACCAAATTTAATTCATTATTATTATAATAAAGATACTAAAAATGATGATATGAAATTATTAAGAGCAGTAAATAAAGCATGTAAGGATTTAAAAGGAAGTTTTGCAATAGAAGTAATTTCAAAATATGATAAAGACCATATGGTTGTTGTAAGAAAAGATAGCCCATTAGTAATAGGAAAAGGAGATGGAGAATGTTACATTTCTTCAGATATTCCAGCAATACTTTCTTTTACTAAAGATTTTTATCTTTTAAATGACTTAGAATTTGCTTTACTATCAAGAGATGGTATCAAATTTTATGATATTGATTTAAATCCAGTTGAAAAAAGAGTTCAAGTAATAGAATGGGATGCAGCAAGTGCAGAAAAAGAGGGTTATGAAGATTATATGTTAAAAGAAATTCATGAACAGCCAACAGCTATTCGTGAAACAATAGGAGCAAAACTAAATGAAGGTTCTAAATGTGATTTTGAAGAATTAAAATTTACTAAAGAATATTTACAAGGTGTAAATAAAATATATTTAGTTGCTTGTGGTACTGCAATGCATGCAGGATTAGCAGGAAAAGTTATGTTAGAAAAACTTTGTAAGATTCCTACAGAAGTTGATATCGCATCAGAATTTAGATATAGAGACCCTATAATAGATGATAAAACATTATGTGTTTTTATTTCTCAATCAGGAGAAACAGCAGATACTATAGCAGCATTAAAACTTTCAAGAAAGAAAAAAGCAAGAACACTTGCAATAACTAATGTAATAGGAAGCTCTATTACAAGAGAAGCAGATTATTCAATATATACACATGCAGGACCAGAAATTGCAGTTGCTTCAACTAAAGCATATACTTCACAAGTTGTATTACTTGCATTACTTACAATATATTTTGCAGAAACATTAGGTGTTTCTAAAAAAGAAGTAGACGATTTGAAAAAAGAAATTATAGAATTACCTAAAAAAGTAGAAGAAGTTTTAAAAACAGATGAACAAGTAAGAGAATTTGGACATAGAATTTACCAAGAAAAAGATGTATTTTTCTTAGGAAGAGGAATTGATGAAACAGTAGCAAGAGAATCAGCATTAAAATTAAAAGAAATCTCATATATACACGCAGATAGTTATCCAGCAGGAGAATTAAAACATGGTCCAATTGCTTTAATAGAAAATGGAATAACAGTTATAAGTATTATGACAGACCCAGAATTAGTTGAAAAAACTGTAAGCAATATTCAAGAAGTAATTACAAGAGGAGCAAAAACATTAGTTGTTACAAACCAAAAAGTAGATGATAAAATGTTTGATACAGTAGTACATATACCAGAAACAAGTCCTTTTGTATCACCAATATTATCAGTTGTACCGTTACAATTATTATCATATTATATATCAAAAGAAAAAGGTTTAGATGTAGATAAACCAAGAAATTTAGCTAAATCAGTTACAGTTGAATAATTATTTTAAGTGAGAAAATGATTTTAAAATTTTCTCACTTTTTATATTCTTTTTTTATAAAAATATTAAAATCCTATATGAAATTTTAAGATGGTGAATTTTGTAAAAGAAAAATATATTTTCATAAAAGAACTAATGAAATTTTTTAAATAAGTGATAATATTTTTAAGGAAATGAAGAGGTGGGAAGATGTTAGATAAAATCTGTACATTTTTAACCAATAGAATACGAAAAGAAATGCCAGAAGTAGATGATGAAAAAGCTGAAGTAATAAATTATGGGCTTCAAAATATAATAGGTGAAATTCCCAAAATATTTTTAGTATTTATAATAGCATATTTATTAGGAATTTTTAAATGGACAGTATTTACATTTATTGCTATGTTTTTGTATAAAGGAGCATCAGGAGGCGTACATTTAAAAACACATTTAGGATGTATTTTACTTACAACAGCTTTCTATTGTTTAATACCACTAGTTTCACAATATTTTGAATTAACAGGAGTAATAAAATATATAACAATAATTTTAATATGGATATTTGGAATGTTTATGATAAAATTATATGCACCAGCAGATACTGAGTCAGTTCCAATATTAGAGAAAAAAGTAAGAAGAAAAAAACAGATAGTTTCATTTATAACATTTTCCTTAGGAATGTTTATTGCTTTAATTGTAGATAATCAAATGATTTCAAATATTTTAATACTTGCAAACTTTTTACAGACATTAACTATTACAAAAGTAGCATATAGGCTAACAAATACTAAATATGGTTATGAAGTATATGGAAATGCTTCAACTTAAATTATTTTGATATAAAATATGCCGGTATATTTTTATATAAATAAATTTTTCTAAGGAGGAGATTAAAATGTTAAAATTTTTAGCAAAAACAGCAGAAAAATATGCTAAAGCAACAAACACAGCTTGTTTTGCTATAGCAATATTCCATCAACCCAAAATGCCAAAATGCATGATTAAAAAAGATTAATAAAAATATATTGGTAAGAATTAAATATTTTTGCCAATAAAATACTTAATGGTTATACATACAATCCCAAAAGAGAAAAAAGAAAGTAGATTTTTTCCTACTTTCTTTTTTAATAATAAATTTCTAATTGTTCACGAAAGAACTTATCAGTTTTTGAAGTAAATATATTAAGATTGTTGTTTTTCTTTATTAATTTTCTTACTTCAAATAGTCCTATTCCAGAATGATTTTCTTTACTTGTAGTTCCTTTTTCAAAAATTTTTTCAGTATCGACATTTTTATCTTTATATGTGTTTTCAACTATAATTAATTGTCTTGAATTTTTTGTATCATCTCTAAAATCTAAGTTGATAATTTTTTCATCACATTCAGAACTAGCATCAATTGCATTATCTAAAAGTATTCCTAAAATTCTTGCAAATTCATATATTTTCATATGTAATTTACTAAAATCTAAAAGAAATGACATATTTACTTTTAGACCTTTATTACTTGCTTCTTGATATTTTTTAGTAAGTAAATTATAAATACCATCATTATTAATAACTTCTGGATTCAGCAAATATAAGTTATTTACTCTTTGACAATCATCTTCAAGTTCATTATAGTAATCTTTTAATCCTTCCATATCATTTGTTTTTATATAACCACCAATAGTTGTTACAATATTATCAAAATCATGCTTAAAACCTCTAACACTATCATGTAAAATTCTTAAGCTTCTATTATATTCTTCTTCACTTTTAAGTTTCTTTGTTGTTAATATAAGTTTTAATATTCTAGTTAAACTATAAATACTAACTGCAAAATAAGCAAGTAAAGAAATAAAGCTTAAGAAAGTAATGATAACTGGTAGTTTATCTACATAATAAAATAAAGTTATAGATTGCACTATAATTGTAAATATTCCCAAAAGTAAATTTAAAATAATTATTACTTTATTTTTCTTATCTAAATATTCATCTCCTGAAAAGTCTAATTTTATGTTTTTATATTTAATCAACAAAGCTATTGCAAATGCAAAAATGTAAATTGTAATTATATATCCTAATCTATAGATAGGAATAGAATTTAATTCATTACTAGTAATATTTAATAAAGTTATATATGGATTTATCATAAGTGCAGTTAGTAAATTAATTATTATCAAAGATATAACACTGCAAGTAAGACTTCTTAATAAAGTTGGTTTGAATATCAAATATTCTAGTGCTATATTCACAAGATAATTTATAAAAATATTATAAGGATTAGGAATAAATATTAATGTAAATAAACTTATAAATGACATAGAAATAATATATGTTATTTTTTGTTTTGTATTGGATGATATATTAGCCAAATATATGAACAGCAACATCATTATGAAATATTCAAGTAAAGTTGCAGGAATTGCTATTATATTTAATAAATCAATATTTGGAGTAGTAAGTGCTAACCAAATATTATTTAAAATCTCCATAATTATTTAATACCTCCATTAAATCAGATTTATATTTAGGTCCGATATCACAGGTACTTCCGTCTTTAAAAGTAATAATACCGGAAACAGGTTCGACATCCCTTATTTGAGATAAATTAGCGATATAAGATTTATGACATCTTTTATAATTCTTTGGTAATTCATTTTCGATTTTATTAAAAGAACTATAAGTATCATAATCACGAGAAGCAGTATGGAAAATTAATTTCATACCATCTCTTTTAATATATTGAATTTCAGCTGAATCAATAATTGTATTTTTATTATCAATTCTAATATATTTTTGAGGCTCACTATTGATATCATCAAATAATCTTACAACTGTTTCCTCTAATCTGTCATATGTAATAGGTTTTGCTAAATAATCAAAAGTTTTGTATTTATAAGCAACCATAGCATATTCTAAGTGACCTGTAGTAAAAATAATGTATAAAGATTTATTTACTTTTCTAATAGCTTCAGCTAATTTTAAGCCACTTTCACCACTTTTTAAATTAATATCTAACATAACAACATCAACTTTATTTTGATTTATAAAATCAAACATATCTTGAGTGTTATCAGTTGTATAAACAACTGAAGCATCATAATTATTTTTTGTAAATATACTTTCTAACATTTTTTCTAATCTATCTAAAATGTTTTTATTATCATCACATATGGCAAATTTTAACATAATTTTTTCACCTTCTTTATATTAAATTTTATTCCATATTAGTTGAAAAAAATAGGAAACTAGGTTTGACAAAAAGAAACAAAATACCTTAAATTTCCAAAAACAAATACAATATAATCTAAAAAATAAACAATGTCAATAGCAATTTACAAATTTATCCAATTGATAGAACGATTAATATTACTAGAAAAAACGAAACAATTAAAAAATATTATTAGAATATTTTTACACTTGGTAACATAATATATGCTGATATTTTGTAGTTCTATATTTTTTTATATATTCATAAGATTGGTATATAGGGAGGGAATATGAAAACAAAAATTATATTTATTGTTATTTTGATAATCTTAATATTAACTTTAAGTTTCTTTTTTTTAAATAAAGAAAATACAACACAGGAAACAAATGCTGAAGTAATAAGTAATAAAAAGATAGGTTGGGGAATAAAAAGAAACAAAAATCATGAACAACCAGATGTAGGAAGTAAAAATAAAGAATTACTTGAAGAAAACAACGGAATAGCTTTAGGAAATAAAGATGAAAAAATAATATATTTAACATTTGATGAAGGGTATGAAGCAGGCTATACGTCTAAAATATTAGAAACATTAAAAGAAAATGATGTTAAAGCTACATTTTTTATTACAGCACACTATGTTAACACGGCATCAGATTTGGTAAAACAGATGATAGATGAAGGACATATTGTTGGAAATCATACAGTAAATCATAAAAGCATGCCAGATTTACCAGAAGAGAAAATAAGAAAAGAAGTTCTGGATTTACATACTACTATTTATAATAAATTTAATTATGAAATGAAATATATACGTCCGCCTAAAGGAGAATTTAGTGAAAGAACGTTAAAAATAACAAATTCTTTAGGGTATAAAACAGTGATGTGGTCTTTTGCATATGAAGATTGGAATGAAGATAAACAACCAAATGAAGAAGAAGCTAAGAAAAAAATATTAGATAACTTACATAATGGAGAAATTATGTTATTACATGGAAATTCAAAAACTAATACAAATATATTAGATAGCGTTATAAAAGAAGCAAAAAATATGGGATATGTTTTTAAATCTTTAGATGAATTTAAAGAATAGGAGAATATATAAGATGAAAAATAAAAAATATAATAGAATGGATAAAATGTTGGAATTGCCAAAAGAAGTATATTCTAATGAACCTAAAATAGTAATAACAGGTTTTGATGAATTAATAATAGAAAATTTTAAAGGTATATTAGAATATGAAGAATATTTTGTAAGAATAAATACTTATATAGGAATTATAAATGTAAATGGATATAATTTAAGGCTGGAAAATATGACAAATGACGATATAAAAGTTTGTGGAAAAATAGAAAGTTTAGATATCGAAAGAATAGTAGATGAAGGAGATTAAAGTATGCTTATAAAAATAATACTTAGTTATATACTTCGGTTATTTAAGAATATCAATAGAAGGATATTATATAGAAAGATTTATCAATATATGTAAAAGTAAAAAAATAACAATATGGAGTTTAAAAAGGAATAAAAGTATATTTTTATGTTTAAATGTAAGAGCAAATGAATTTAAAAAAGTTTGTGAAATTGCTAAAAAAACAGGATGCAAGGTGAAAATACAAAATAAAAAAGGGTTACCATTTTTATTACATAGATATAAAAAAAGAAAAATATTTATATTTTTGTTATTAATAGTAGTTTTATTAATAGTTTTATCCTCTAATTTTGTATGGAATGTGGATATCATAGAAGAAAATGGAGAAAAATTGGAAAACATATCACAAGATATAGAAAATGCTGGATTAAGAGTTGGAACATTAAAATCCAAAGTAAATACTAAAGAAATAATTAACAAAATAAGGTTAGAAAGAAAAGATATAGCTTGGATGGGAATTGAAATGAAAGGAACAAATGTAATTGTAAAAATAGTAAAAGCAGATGAAAAACCAGATATAATAGATGAAGATGAGTATTGTAATATTATATCAAATAAATCAGGAGTAATTACAAAGATAAATGCACAAAAAGGAACAGCAAATGTGAAAGTAGGAGATACTGTAAAAGAAGGTGATGTTTTAATAAATGGGTGGATGGAAGGAAAATTTACAGGTGTTAGATATGTTCATGCAGAAGGAGAAATAGAAGCAAAAGTTTGGTATACAGAAAGTGAAAAAATTCCATATAATCTTACGCAAGAACAACTTACAGGGAATGAAGAAAATAAATATAGTATAAAAATAAACAATTTTCAAATAAATTTTACAAAAAAGTATTCAAAATTTGAATTTTATGATACAATAGAAACGGAGAATAAAATCAAGTTGTTTTCTAATTTTTATTTACCAATTTCAATAGTAAAAACTACATATAAGGAAAAACAAAAAGTAAAAAAACAATACACTGTGGAAGAAGCTAAAAACATAGGGATAGAAGAATTAAAAAAGAAATTGGATGGAAAAATAGAAAACAAAGATAAGATTATAAATAAGAACATTAATACCTATGAAAAAGAAGATGGCGTTGAAGTGTATGTTACATATGAAGTTTTAGAAAACATAGGTACAAATGAAAAAATAGTGTTTTGAAGGGATGAGTGCTATGGAAGAAAGAAGTCTTAGAATAGTTGGAACAGACAAAAACTTTTTTAATAAAATTACAAGTACAATAACAAAATTATTAATACCTACAAGAATAGGAATTAATGGAATGTTAATTTCCATAAAAAGAAATAGTCTCATAAAAGCATTTGAAAATTATATGCAAGATAATGATAATTACAATAAAGAAGACTTAGAGAAAAAATATGATTCAGCATATGAAGCATATTTAGAATCATTAGATAAATACGTAATGGATTCAATTTATAAAAAAGTAAAAAATGGAACAGCTTCTGAATTTGAACAAGATGCAATGGCAAGATATTATGAAGTTACAAGTTTAAAAGAAAATGAGTACATTGAATATAAATATAGAAAACAAAAATATTTATTAGAGCTAGATTTTGAGAATATTAAATTAAATGCCAAAGAAAAAGTAAAACAAAAATATTATAATTTCTATATTTCAAAAATGGATTCTTTATATAAATCAATATTAAAGAATTATTCAATAAAAGTAGCAGATACAATGAATATGTATAATTCTACTAAAGATTGGATATATACAAAAATTTTCCACACATTAGAAGATTATATCCAAAATATATTATCATTAAAAATTGATATAAATTATGATGAAAATTTAAAAAATGTAATGGCTGAATATGAAAAATATGAATCATATACAGTAGGAAAACTAGATACAAGAGATAATATAGAAAAAAATATGGTATTATTAGGAATTAGTAGAAAATTATTTACACATAGTTTGCCATTAATTGTTGCAGAACAATGTTATGAAAAATTGTTAAAAGATGCAAGAATATTAGTTCAAGATACTAAAATTGCAACAAAAAGAGAAAAAGCATATTCAATGCTTATAAATTTAATAGAAGATTATAATGTAAAACTATTATCAACAAAAGTTTATTGGGAATCACCAAAACAAAGAGAAGAATATAAAAAATTTTGGAATAAATATAAAGAAATATCAAAATTAAAAGAAACGAATTTTATAGAATATGTAAAGCAAAAGGAAATATTATTTATAAAAAATGATATGAAAAAATTAGATAAAGAAAAAATTGATTATAGTAAAATCTTAAAATACTATAAGAGAAAATTAGTTGATTATGGAGCAATGAGAGAATTAAAAAATTCTTGTAAATCTGAAGGAAAATACATAAAAGTTAAGGAAGTAGCATAATATGTTTGAAGTATTATATAAAGATATAGAAGAAAATAAATCATATGAAAATTTAATTGAAAAAGTATTAACTAAATGCTTTGAGGAAGAACATTTAGAAGATTCAAAGTTATGTATTACAGTAACATTAACAAATCCTGAAAATATAAGAAAGATTAATAAAGAATATAGGAATATAGATAGAGCAACTGATGTTCTTTCTTTTCCTATGTTTGAAAAAGAAGAACTAGATGAAAAAATAAAAAATAATGATTTTGAGCATGAAGATATGTTAGGAGATATTGTAATATCAATAGAAAAAGTAGAAGAACAAGCAAAAGAATATGGACATAGTTTTGAAAGAGAATTAAGTTATATGTTAGTTCATGGATTTTATCACTTAATGGGATATGACCACATAAAAGAAGAGGACAAAATAAAAATGAGACCTAAAGAAGAGAAAGTATTAAATGAATTGAAAATCACAAGAGAATAAGGAGGACGTATGAGCGAAAAGGGTGGAGTAAAAATTTTAATTGCAATTTTAGTGATTTTAATAATTGTGGCAGGAGCTATATTAGCATATAAAATAGTCAAAGATAAAGAAAATGAACCAACAGCAGTTGCTGAAGAAAATAAGATATTAACTGCAGCTATTGAAGAAAAACAAGTACAGATATTTAAAGGAAATGATAGACCAATAGCTGTTATGATAGATAATCATGATGATGCATGGCCACAAGCTGGATTACAAGATGCATATATGGTTTATGAAATAGTAGTAGAAGGTGGAGAAACAAGATTAATGGCTTTATTTAAAGGAGCAAATGTTGATAAAATAGGACCTGTAAGAAGTGCAAGACATTATTTTCTTGATTATGCAATGGAAAATGATGCAATATATGTTCATTTTGGACAGAGTCCACAAGCAGAAAGTGATATTAAAAAATATAGTATAGATGATATTAATGGAATTTCAGAAGATGGAACAACTTTCTGGAGAGTAAATGATAAAGCAGCACCACATAATGCAGTGACAAGTACAGAAAGATTATTAAAGTCAGCAGAAAGCAAAAAATATAAAACAACTTCAAATGAAACAAGTGTATTAAATTATGTAACAGATGAAGTTAATTTAGAAGATGGTGAAGATGCATTTACTGTTACAATACCACATTCACAACTTCAAACAGTTGAATATTATTATGATGAACAAAATAAAGTATATGAAAGATATGCAAGAAACAAAGAGCAAACAGATTGGACAACAGGAAATCCAATTACTACCAAAAATATTATAATAACATTTTGTGATAATTATACTTTGTCAGACCCTGAGAATAAAGGAAGACAAGGTTTGAAAAATATAGGAACATTTAATGGATATTATATAACAAATGGAAAGGCAATAAAAATAAAATGTACAAAACAAGCTAGAGAGGAAAAAACAGTTTATACTGATTTACAAGGAAATATAATAGAAGTAAATGACGGAAATACTTTTGTACATATTTGTCCTACAGATAGTAATGTAGTAATAGAAGGTTCAGAAAGTGAAGGAAATATAGCAAATAATGCAGTTAATTAATTACAAGGAGAGGGATAGAGATGAATGTTTATGATACAGCAAATAGATTAGCAAGTGAAATAAAACAATCAGAAGAATATGCTAATTATAAAATGGCAAAAGAAGCTTTAAATTTAAATCATGAATTAAAAGAAAGAGTACAAAAATTCCAAAAATTAAGTTATGAAGTTCAATTAGAAATGATGCAAACAGGAAAAAATAATGAAGAAAAATACAAAGAAATGCAAAATGAATATGCAGAATTAATACAAAATGAAGAAGCTAAAAGGTTCTTTGATGCTGAAACTAAATTCAATATTTTAATTGCAGATGTTAATAAAATAATAGGTGAAGCAATACGTGGTGTTATGGAATAAGGAGTGAAAATGGAATTTGCAATAATACTTTTTATATCAATTATTTTTTTGATTATACTTTGGTATTTATTAGGAACTAGTACTAAAAAAATAAAAAAGATAGCAACTAATGAAGAACTAGAGAAAATAGCAAAAAAATATCCAGATAATATTACTTTATGTAAAAAATATCTAAAGATATTAAATAATGAAAAAGTAAAAATAGAAGAGAATAAAGATTCTGAATCAAGTTTGTATATAGCAGTAACAGATAAAATATCGATAGGGAATGTAAGTAAAACATATACAAGAATTCAGACAATAGCACATGAATGTTTACATTCTGTTCAAGATAGAAAGATATTATTGTTTAATTTTATTTTTTCAAATATATATTTATTGTATTATTTAATAATATGTATATTAGCAATTTTTAAGATATTACCTTTTAAAATGATGTTCTTAACAATATTTATTTTATTGGGATTTATCTGGTTTATAATAAGAATGTATTTAGAAAATGATGCAATGATAAAAGCAAAATATTTAGCTAAAGAATATATGGAAGAAGAAAAAATTTCAACAAAAGAAGAAATAGATAAAATGATAAACAATTTTGATGAATTAAATAATATTGGCATTAAATATATACATTATAGAATGTATTTAACATTTGCAATAAAATTAATTATATTTTTAATAATATGCATAATAAAATAAAAACACCTTTATATTAAGGTGTTTTTATTTTTCTTCTTTTAATAACATATTTAAAATTTGAGGATATATTTGGTTAGCATTTTTATTCCAATTATCAACAATTTTTTTAGCTCTTTCTCTAGAACCAACAAAAGTTTTAACTTCAAAAATAGTATCATTTTTTTCTACTATTTTACATTTTACAGTATAATTATTTTCGTTTTCAGGAATAAATTCAGCAATAACTGAAGCTTCTTCTTCAATAGAAGCAACTTCTTTTTTGTAGATATTATCAGCTTTTAATTTTAATATTCCTGGTAATACATCTTCTGTAAGAGCATATGCATTTTTACCTTCTGTTGTTATTTCTACAACAGGTTCTTCTTCTTTAGTATAAGTGCCTACTAATTTGGAATCTATTAAATCTGTTAAAATTTGCTTAAAAATAAAATAGTTCATATCATTAATTGATGTAATTATTTTAAACAAATTATCTTGTGCAATCTCTCTATCCATTAAATTTAGAATATACAAAATTAACACTTTATCTTCAGCCAAAGTAGTAGTATTATTATTTGAATTAGAACTCATATAAAAGCAACTCCTTACTTTGATTTTTCAAAGGGATTATATCACAATTTACAAAAAAAGTAAAATAATTAATCTGAAATATTTCAATTTAAAATAAATAGTGCTATAATGAACCAAGAAAATATATTTAAGGAGTTGAGTTGTATGAAAAAAGGAAAAGTTGCTTTAATAGGAACAGGTTTTGTTGGAATGAGCATGGCTTATTCAATGTTAAACCGAGGAGGCGTTGATGAACTTGTACTAATAGATATAGATAAAGATAAAACAAAAGGCGAAGAAATGGATTTAGCTCATGGATTACCATATGCACCACAAAAAATGGTTATAAAAGCTGGAGATTATGCTGATTGTAAAGATGCACAAGTAGCAGTTATAACAGCAGGAGTAGCACAAAAACCAGGACAAACTAGATTAGAACTTGCAGAAGTTAATGCAAAGATAATGAAACAAATAACACAAAGTCTTATGGCAAGTGGGTTTGATGGAATAATTATAGTTGCAAGTAATCCAGTAGACTTAATGACATATGTAGTTGCAAAAGTATCAGGATTACCAAAAAGTAAGGTAATAGGTTCTGGAACAGTTTTAGATACAGCAAGATTACGTTATTTAATGGCAGATTATTTAAAAATATCAAGTAAAAACATACATGCATATATAATGGGTGAACATGGAGATTCTTCATTTGTTCCTTGGAAACATGTTTATGTTGGTTGTAAAAAAATAAGTGATGTAATGAAAGATAATCATCATCCAATGGAAGATTTAAGAAAAATACATAAAGCAGTTGTAAATGCAGCATATGAAATTATCGAAAAGAAGAAAGCTACATATTACGGAATAGGAATGTGTTTAAATCGTTTAGTAAGGGCTGTTTTAGATAATGAAAATTCTATTTTAACAGTATCTACTTATTTAAAAGATGGTGAATATGGACAAGATGATATCTATATTGGAGTACCAGCAATAATAAATAGTAAAGGTGTAAGAGAATTATTATATTTAGATTTAGATGAAGAAGAACAAAAGCAATTAGATGAAAGTTGTAGAATAATTAAAGAAATGAGAGAACAGTCAATAGATAAAATAATAGAAGGATAAAAATAATGATAGCTTCAAATTTCAATGCATATAGCTTGAGTTTGAAGCTATTTTTTTCTATTTATATAATTTTTATATAAAAAAGGCGCAAACTGATGAGTTCAAAAAATTAATGCAACAAAATATGTAAAAAAATAGACACATATAGAAACCTAATATATAATGTTAAG